>CAMATS010000036.1 GCA_945861195.1 Rhodoferax sp. OV413 | reverse complement strand
GCCCAGGCCAGCGCCATACTGAATGATCTCTACCGGGGCGACGAGCCAGAGCAGGAGCGCATGCGCCGCCTGCTGTGCCTGTTTCGTCTGGAGTTTGTCAACCCGACTGACATGCTCGCAGCCGTGGCCGCACGGCCGGTGTACCTGGCGATGGCCATGGACGAGCAGAACCGGCTCAAACTCAAACCCCAAAATCTGCTGCTCAACCTGCCACTTTCGCGCCGCTCTTGAGGCATGCGCACTGGCACACCAAGCCCTCTGGCCGTACTACACTCAGCGCCATGCCAAGCTCTCATGCCCCTTTTGAAATCCATGTGCACGGCCAGATCACCCTGCGCCCCGAAGTCGCATTCGAACAGCTGCAAGATGCGCTCAAGCCGCTCTGGAAGTATGCCGGCGCCCGCTCCCTGGCCGACGCTGCCGAGAGCAGCTACGAGGATGAGCCAGGCATCAAGTTTGAGGCGCAAGAGCACATGCTGCAAATCTGCTGGACTGTGGCCGGCGACGATGATTTTCGCCAGATTTTGGACGAGGTCTGCATGAACCTCAACGATTTGGCCGCCACTGGCGCTGCGGTCGAAGTGACTTTTTATGACGCTGAATTTGACGACGAAGACGAAGAAACAGAGGCTGAGTCGCGCGATGATTTCATGATGCTGTTTGTCGGGCCGGACCCAGCTTCCATCATGCAAGTTCAGCGTGACCTGCTGGTGCAGGACGTGGTCAACATGATGGAGCGCCACTTTGACGGCGCTGAACTAGGTGGCGTTGTGGCTGAGATTGACAAGCTGTTTGGACAGCGCTTTGACGATTTGGTGAATTCCATGCAATTGGGCAAGCCACCGCGCGGCTCTGGCGGTGGCCATGGTGGCGGTCACGGCGGAGGGCGCAAGCCTCGGCATTTGCACTAGCCAGCGCTGACTTTTTAAGCCCCGCGCGGGGCCGGTTGCGTCAGCCCTTTCAAACCTCGGCAAAAAAAAGAGCATCCGAAGATGCTCTTTTTGGTTTGGGCCGCTTGGCGCTAGGCGCTTTTCAATTCACCCAATCACAAACCCACGGCCAAAACAGCGGCCCGCTTTAGCTTTGGAAGCATTGCGTGTAGGTGGCCGCCTGGGCATACGCGGCTACGTTAGCAGTCGCCGCAACGATCGGGAGCCCTGCCTGATTCGAGGCAAAGACATAACCGGTGTTGCCAGTGCCTTCGTCCATGCTAGTGTCGATCTGCACAGCAATGCTGCCGGGCACGCCGCTGGCGCAGACGACGAATTGGCCGCGCGCACCAGCTGGGCTGTTTGGACGCAAAACGTTGGACGTCACGCCGAGCGTACCGCCCAGGCTGCTGCTGGATGTGCCTCCCGTGGCGCCGCCGACAATGCCGGCTGCACGGGCATGCTCCCAGAACAAACTTGACTCATTTGTAGCTACTGCAGCGGCCGCACCAACCCAGGTACCTGTGTCGATCACGCCGTTACCACCCGTGGCGGCGGTCGGCACTGTGCCGGTGCCGGTGTGGGCGACGACCAGCAGATCGTCGCCAGGAACAGCCCTGTACTTGTCGAGGTAGACGTTGATGGCAGACGCAGTGCCGCGATATTCATTGACCATGGCCTTGACCTTGGAGCCTTCGATCAACGACTGCCCCTTGAGCACGCCGCCCAACAGCAAACCAATGATGACCAGCACAATGGCGATTTCCACCAGCGTAAAGCCCTTTTGATGGGCCGGTGCGCGAGATTTCATAGTGACATCCTTAAAAAATTGAAGTAGGGCCTGAACGAACACCATCCAAGCTGCCTGGGCGGGATATTAAAGATGAACACCTGCCCACAGAAGTGAAGGATTTTTACGGTTGCGCGCCGGCCTGGGCGCGCGGGTCACCAACGGCTTGGCGCAGATTTTTGCGAGATGGGTACAGCCCCGAGCCCGGCCCACCCACTGCGCCAGGTTGCGCATGTCATGCTGCAGGTACAGCGGGGGCCGGGCGCGCTCGGCAAGTGCGGCGGGAATGGCGCCGGTGCTGCGGTCGAGGTGACTTTTTATGACGCAGATTTTGACGATGAAGAAGAGGATTCAGAGGCCGAGTCGCGCGATGATTTCATGATGCTGTTTGTCGGGCCGGACCCAGCTTCCATCATGCAAGTTCAGCGTGACCTGCTGGTGCAGGACGTGGTCAACATGATGGAGCGCCACTTTGATGGCGCCGAGCTCTCAGGCGTGGTGGCCGAGATTGACAAGCTGTTCGCTCAGCGCTTTGACGACCTGGTGAACTCCATGCAGCTCGGCAAGCCCCCGCGTGGCTCGGGCGGTGGCTCTGGCGGCGGGCATGGTGGCGGCCACGGCGGCGGTCGCAAGCCGCGGCATTTGCATTGAGCCCCCAGACAGCACCGGCCGATTGAGCCGCCAGGCGCGGCTGCATGCCCGCTCAGCCAGCCGTACTGGCAACCACCGGGGCGCTGGCCGGAATGGTGAGGGCAAAGTGGATGCCATTGGCATCAATCTCAGCACTCAGGTCACCACCCGCTTCTTGCAGGCTTTTGCGCGCCTGGTACAGGCCAAGCCCGAGCCCGCCAGGTCGTCCGCTGGCAAAGGGCTCAAACAGCTTGGCCGGCGAGATCTGCCGCTGCCCTTGCAGCGATGGGCTGAAGAAGCGCACCTCGGAGGCTGCCGCCTTGAATGGGCCGGCTTCAATGGTCTGCAGGTGGAGCACCGGTTTTTCAGCGCCGGGGTTGCGCCAATTGGGCGACAGGTTGGAGAACAGGTTGTCGAGGGCGCGGGCCAGCAGGGCCGGTGCAATCCAGGCCTGCGCCTGGCCCGAGATATGCACCTCCACCCCGGCCAGATGTGCTGCATTGCCGGCCGCTGAGCGTAGGTCCAGCAGCGCCGGCTGTTGGCTCGCCGGGTTGTTGGCGATCGAGGCCACCAAGCGCTGTGCACGCTCGCGGGCCAGCGGCGCATTTTTTTGTAGCCGCCGCGCAGCTGCCAGCAAACCTTCGTACTGCTGGCAATCATTGAAATCAGCGCAAACCCAGCCCACCCATTGGGCCAGGTTGCGCATGTCGTGCTGAAGATAAAGGGTGAGCCTGGCACGCTCGGCCATGGCCACCGAAATAGCTTCGGTACGAACCCGCAAGGCAGACTCCAGCAGCAGCACAAATACCCGGGCGAGCTGGTCGGCAAACAGGCGGCGCTCGCCCCCGACAACGCTGTGGCTGAGTGTCATGACCAGCAACACATCATTGCCGCTGCTCAGCCTGAAGGCCAGCGGCCCTCGGCTTTTTGGACCCGCCGCCACGGGCTGCGCCGGTTTCTGGCCCCACTCGGAATCAACCAGGTAACCAAACCAGTCACCCGAGAGTTGCAGGTGCTGCCAACCACCGGCGCGCAGCAGCGGCCAGGCGGCAGGCGGGATATCCAGCGGCTCGAGCCCCTTGGCGCCAAGCTGCAGCAGGCTTTGCATGCCGGCCTGGTAGAGCCGGGCGCGCTGGGCCAGGCGCCTGCTGGTGACAAACAGGGTCAGCCCGGCGGCCAGACAAACCAGCGACAGGTTAGTCAGGGCGGCGGAATCCATACTTGTTTAAGTAGTAGTAAACATGCTCTCTGGCCATGCCAAGTTGGCGCGCCACCTCGGCCACGTTGTAACCGGCGGCCACCCAGGTGCGCCGCAAGAGCTGCTCTTCGGCACTCGAGGCGGCCTCTTTGGGGCCCTCTCTAAGGCGTGCCGTCAACTGCAGGCGTGCCTCGCCGGCGGCTGTCATGCGGCCCTCGGCGTGGTGGAATAGTTTGGCCCGGCTCAGCGCGCTGTGGATGCTGGCCAGGCTGGCCGGCTTGACCAGAAAATCAAAGGCGCCCCGGCGGATGGCTTCAAGTGCGGCGGCGTCTTCGTCTTGCCCGGTGAGCACAATAACCTTGATGGCGGGCGATTTTTGCAGGGCGTCATCCAGCACCGCGAGGCCTTCTCCCATGCCACTGGCATGGGGCGGCAGGCCCAGGTCTAGCAGCATGAGTTGCGGGCTGGGCGCAAGAGCCAGCCGCAAGCCAGCCTCGGCCCGGTGACTGACCGACTGCACCGCATAGCCAGCATCGATGAGGGAAGAGGCAAGATAGCCGCTCAGGGCCAGGTCGTCCTCAACCAGCAGCACCGAGTATGGGCCGGGCATCGCAGGCTCTCGGGGTTTAGCGGTCGTCACCAACGCTCCTGTTCAAGAACGGCACAACTGCCAATACAAAACCTGCAAACAAACAGACAAAACCAAGCACCACCCGGGCCACCAACCAGTCAGCCGCCGTGTCGGGGCTGACCGCCAAGAACGCATACCCCGAGAACAAACTGGCCAGTCCCGCCAGGCTTCGAATGCGCCGCCCACGCGTCACTGCCACCCCCTTTTGACGAAAAATTTCTTTGATATTCATACGCTTTACCGCACGGGTTGGCTGGCCTGCCTGGTTTCAAGGCGCCGCGGCAGCAGGGCGGCGGGTGACCGAGCCGGGAGGCAGCATGTCGACCCCCTGGCGATTGGTCAAATCGAGCGTGTCGCCGGGGCGCAGCACCAGCTTGTTGACCGTGATGTGGCGCGGTGCGACCTTCATGCTCGCGCCGGGCACCGGCGCTGCGCCCTCTGCGAGCGCCTGCCCGTTGATCCATACCGTGCTGTTGCCACCTTGTCGCACCACCATGCCCGACAGGCTCAGCAGGGTAGGGGCAGGCGGTGGCCCGCTGGGCACGGTACGCGCTTGCACGATGGCGCGGCGTTCAGCTGGATTGAAAAAAAGTGTCCCCAAGGCCTGGGTGGGCTGCGCCTGCGAACTCGCGCCCAAGCCCGCGCCCAAGCTCGCCAGCAGCAGCGCCCACAGCCCAGGACGGCGCCGCGCAGCCATCATGATGAGGGGGCCGGGCTCGACGCGGCCAGCGGTTGTTTGAAAAAACGCAGTTCGCACTTGGCTGTTAGCCCCTGGCTTTGGCGCTCAGAAAAATCGCAGGACTCAAGCCTGAACAGGCCCTTGACCTGCGCGCCGTAACTGGCCAGCAGCTCGAGCAACTCTGACTCGTGTATGCCCTCGAGGGACAGCGCCAACTCGTGGGTCTGAAACGGCGCAACCGGGTTCGACGGATCGCCCGGCGCTGCAGCAACCGGTGGTTTGAGCGAATAGCTCAGGGTGTTGGGCAGGCCGCTGGCCTGGTGAACTTTTGTCAAGGTCTGGGCCCAGCCCTCGCGGTCAGCCGGGCCCAGCAGGCCGGCTTGTCTCAGGGCTTCAAAGCGCGGCATATTGGCCGATAGCAGGGCCAGCTCTTCTTGCTTGCCTGTCAGGGTGGACTGCAGCTGGGCTTGCTCAGCCTTGGCTGCAGCAACCTCTGGCTGCAGGCTTTGCCCGTACTGCTGCAAGGCCCAAACCAACAGGCCACCCAGCACGGCGATCGCGGCGAACACCAGCAGCGCCCGGCGCGACTGGTAAAGAATGGCGCTCAGGTCTGTCATGGTTTGCCCAGCCCAGGTTTTTCGGCCATGGCCGCCAGGTTGGCAAAGCGCAGGCACCAGCTGTAGGCGCTGGGCTCGGTGGGCTGCTCTTTGCTGCCGCCGCTGATCGATTCAGGGGCCTGGCTTAGCGCCGGGTTTTGCAAAAGCGTCAAGCCCGCCAGCCCGGTAAACCCCTGCGCCAGGTCGCCGAGCAGTGCGGTTCTGGCCTGCACGCCCATGCCGGGCGGTAACTGCAGGTCAAAGCTGATGCGGCTGGCGGGCAAAACTGTCAGGGCATCGCTGTTGGCTGCCGGCGCCGGGGCGGGCGTGCGGCCGGCCTGCGTGGTCGCGGCGCAGGGGGGCGTCTGGGCCGACTCCACAGCCCAGCTCAAGCGGCTCAGGCGCAGGACCGGGTTGACAGCAAGCACGGTGGCAAGCGCCTGCAATTGCTTGGGCATCGAGGGTGCAGAGAGAATTTCATCGCGCTCCAGGCGCAAGGCACTTTTGACCAGGCCGACCGGCACCGGGTAGGCGGCGAGCTCTTTGTCGAGGCCAGTGAGCTGCTGCCCAAGCTGGGCGGACGCGCCCCGGTTTTGCTGCAAATCGAAACCATCGAGGCGCAACTGCGCATAGGCGCCGAAAAGCGCCCAACACACCAGGCCAGCGCTAGCGGCTGAGGCGGCGTAACTCAGGCGGCTCAGCCCTGCTGCCACATGGCCGGTGCGGCGAGAGAGTGGCGCGAGTTGCCCGGGCGGTGATTTCAGCGCGAGCTCAAAAAGCACGAATTTGAAATCGCCTGAACCCATGCCGCGCATTGCCTTGGGGACCGGAACGGCAGCCATCCCCATGGCCAGCAGCGCCTCGGCGATGCGCGGGTCCTGGCCCAGCACCAGTACCGGCAGCTTGGCGCTGTCGCGCTCCACCACCTTGGTGTTTTCAAGGTGGCGCAGTGTTCTGGTGATCTCGCTGCTGACAGATTCGGCCGTACTGGCCTCGCGGATCAGGCGGCTGATGACTGGCGCCCCCTGGTGCACAAAGAGGATGCGGCTGGACTGCTCCCCAAGCAGAACAATAAACAGATCAGCAGACAGCGACCTGCTCAGCCCCAAGCCGGCCAACAGGCCCGAGGTGGTCCACATACCGGCAATTTTTGTACCGACGCGGTCGAGTGCAGCATCCACGCGCTGCCGGGCATCGACTGCCAGCAAGGTTTGCTGTCTGGGCGCAAGGCGGTCAAGCAGGCCGCCCTGCGCCGGCCCGGGCAGGCTGGTTTTATAAGGCGTGTCAGGGAAACGGCTGGTCAGTTGTCGGCCGATGAAGCCCGAGCGGTCCGACCCGAACAGGCGTGGCACCTGGATTTCGGTGAGAATTTCTTCGGCGAGATCTGAAACCACCCACACAGAGCCGGTCTTGGGGGGGTCTACGGGCAGCCATTGGCCAGACTGTTTACGCCAGAACTGGTCGCCGCCGAGCCCGAGATGAAGTATGGTTTTCACGGGGTTTTGGCTCAGATCTTGATGGTCGAGATCGTGTCGTAGATCGGCCCGAGCACCGAGACCATGATCCAACCCAGGATGAGACCCATGGTGACGGTCAGGGTCGGCTCGATCATGCTCTGGACCTTGCCCACTGACTCATCGATGTCACGGCTGTAAAAATAACTGATGTTGGACAGCGCGACATCGAGCGCGCCGGTTGATTCACCAACCTTGAGCATGCGCAGAACCAGCGAGGGAAACAGCTGCTCTTGGGCAAAGCTTTCATGCAGGGAGGCTCCAGTCAGCACCCGGTCGCGGGCCTGGGCGATGGAGCGGCGAACCACCAGGTTGTCTGACACGTCGATGCAGTAGGTCAGCCCCTCAATCAGGGGAATGCCGGTGCGGTACATCAGGGCAAATGTGTCGGCAAACCTGGCCAGGATCAATTTTTTGAAAACCGGGCCAAGCAAGGGCAGCGCCAACTGCACCTCATGGAGCTTGTACAGCACCTTGGGATTGGCTGCGGCAGCGGCAGAAACCAGGGCCACAATGACCAGTGGCACGCTCAGGATAAGCCACCAAAAGCGCACAAAAACATCAGATACCGCGATCAGCAAACGGGTATGAAAGGGCAGCGTCTTGCCCATGCTGGCAATGAAAGTCACCAGTTGCGGGACCAAATAGACCATCAGGAAAAAAACCACACCGCTGATCACGACAATCATGAAGGCGGGGTAGGTCAGCAGTTTTTTGATGGTGGCTGCCAACTCGTCCTGCCACTTCAGCGAGCGCACAATCTCTTTGAGCACGTCGGGCAGCTGCCCGGTCAGCTCGCCAGCGCGCACCAGGCTGACAATGGTCTGGCTGAAGACGCCCGGAAAACTCGCCACGGCCTCACTGAAAGTTGAGCCGACCTCAATTTTTTCGTACAGCCCGGCGGACAATTCGCGGATGGTCACCGCATCGGATTCGCGCCGCATGTCGCCCAGGCAGGACAGCAGGGGTACGCCGGCGCGCGACAGCATCTCGAGCTGAAAAAGAAAGTCGATCAGGTCGCGGCGGGTCATCTTGGTCAGGCTGCCCTTGCGCGAGGCCAGCAGCTTGGCCGAAACCAGCTGCAAACCCATGTTCCTCAGTTGCGCCTCGAGGTCGAGTTCATTGATGGCGTCGGCCTGCCCCTTGCTGATAGAGCCTGCCTCGTTGGCTGCCCGGTAACTAAATTGCGCCATCAGCGGCCCAACTCGGTGAGGTCAACCACCCGGCCGACCTCTTCGAGGGTTGTCACGCCCTCGCGTACCCGGCGCAGGCCGTCGGCGGCCATGGGCGTAAAGCCTCGGCTGTAGAGGTAGTCGGTCATCACTTTGATGCTCGCGCTCTGGGTCACCAAGTCGTCTAGCTGGGTGTCGAATTTGAGCAACTCAACAATCGAGACCCGGCCCTTATAACCCTGCTGATTGCACAGGCTGCAGCCGACCGGGCGGTAAATGACGCAGCCCGGGTGCTCCGCAAGGCCCAGCAATTTCGCCTCTGCCTCGCCCGGCGTGTCGGGCAGTTTGCAGGCCAGGCACAGGGTGCGGATCAGGCGCTGCGCCACGATGCCAATCACATTGCCGGCCAGGACGTCGGGCTTGATGCCAAGGTCGATCAGCCGCGGGATGGAGCGAACCGCCGAGTTGGTGTGCAGGGTGGAGAAGACCTGATGCCCAGTCATGGCGGCCCGAAACGCCATTTCTGCCGTGTCTTTGTCGCGCACCTCGCCGACCAAAATAATGTCAGGGTCTTGGCGCATCATGGAGCGCACCCCTTCAGAAAAATTCATCTTCACGGCATCCGAGATCGAGGTCTGGCGGATCACCGGCATGGGGTATTCCACGGGGTCTTCCAGCGTCATGATGTTGACGCCCTCGTTGTTCAAATGCCCCAGAACCGAGTACAGCGTGGTGGTCTTGCCCGAGCCGGTCGGCCCGGTGACCAACAGAATGCCTTCCGGTCGCGACAGCATGAGTTGCAAGAGGCTCAGGTTTGCCGCTGTCAGGCCCAGGCCGGTGATGGGCAGGATGCCGGTTCTGCGGTCCAAAATACGCAGAACAAAATTCTCGCCATGGATGGTTGGCTGGGCCGCCGAGCGAAAGTCCACCGGCCGGCCGGAGATGGACAGCGAGATTCGCCCGTCTTGTGGCGCACGGGTTTCGGCGATGTTCATGCCGGCAATGACTTTGAGGCGCACCACCATCGCCGGCCAATACCGGATGTGCAGCGCGCGGATTTGGCGCAGCACGCCGTCAATCCGGTAGCGGATGCGCAGAAACTGGTTTTCGGGCTCAAAGTGGATGTCGGAGGCGCCACGCAGGGTCGCATCCGACAGCAGCGAGTCGACCAGGCGAACCACCGGGTGGCTGTATTGGCCGCCCTCAAAATCCTGCGCAATACCGCCGAGCTCAGCCTGCCCGGTCTCGAGCTCATGCAAGATGCCATCAATGGACAGCTCGTGCCCGTAATACTGCTCGATAGCTGCCTGTATTTCGCCACTGTTGGCCAGCCGCCAACTCGGGCGCAGCCCATCCCCCAACATGGCGGTGACCTGGTCTGAGGCGACGATGTCATTCGGGTTGGCAATGGCGATGATGAGTTCATTGTCTTTGGCGACCAGGCTCACCGGAAACAGTCCATTGCGCTTGGCAACGGCTTTTGGAATGAGTGCCAGCGCAGCGGGGTCGGCCACGATGCCCTTCAGACTGATGGCGCGCTCACCGAGCTTTTGGGCCAGGGCATCGCGCATGACCTCGGCGGTGGCAAAACCCAGCAGCAACAGCACCTCGCCCAGTGGTTTGCCGGTGCTGCTCTGCTCCAAGAGGGCGATGCGCAGCTGATCTTGGCTGAGCACGCCCAAGGCCACCAGCTGGTCCCCCAGGCGCAACGGTGGCGCGCCCACAGTGCCGCTTGCCAGCGGTTCTGCTGGCACCGCGCTCATGACGGGACCGGCGCTTTGCAGCCGGTGTACACATCAGGTTTACAGCAATTCATCTGGCCAGGCTGCTCGGGTTTAATTTGCCGCAGGCGGGCTCGGTGAGCCGATCTGCCCCAGCTCCTGGAGCCGCTTTTGCACCACCGCATGGGGCAGGCCGCTGGCCGCTGCGCCGCCGCCCTGCGTGGACAGTGACAGGGCGCGTTCGTAAATTGCGCTGGCCGCAGCATAATTTTTGAGCCGGTCGAAGGCCACGGCCAAATTGAAGGCGTGCAATGCCACGCCGGGCTCCAGCGCATGGGCACGCTGGAAAGCCATTTGGGCGTCGGCCAAGCGTCCCTGGCGCACCAGGCTGTGACCCAACACCGACTGAGCCGCCGCTGAAGCGGGGTGCTGTCCGGCCACCTCACGCGCGCCGGCCGACAGGTCTTGGGTGTCGCTGTTGAGGTTCTGCAGCAGCAGGCCAGCCCGCGCGCTCGGGTTGCCCGGCTCTTGGCGCAGCACCCGTTGATAAAAATCTTTGGCTACCTCTGCGCGCCCCCCCTGGTGGGCAAGATAGGCCAGGCCCAGCAGCGCGTCGCGTTCTTCCGGGCTGGTCTTGAGCACTTCTTTGTAGCCGGCTTCAGCGTCTGCCAGCCGACCCTGCGTCAAAGCCGCGTAGGCCAGCTCGAGCGCTCTGGCGCCACTGGGCGTGCTGGCCAGCAGGTTGGGTAGTTCAGCTGGCTTGGCCGCTGAGGCGGCCGCCCGTGCACGGGCGGCTGGGCGCGTGCTTGGTGTCGCGACCTCGGCTGTGCTTGGTGCTGTGTCGCTTGTCAGCCCGACGGGCGCAGGTCTGCCCGCCTTGGCGACGGCGGGCGCAGGCCGCGCGGCTTTCTTGGCCTTGGCGGGCATGGCAGCCAGCGGGTCACTGGCGGCTGCCACAGCGCTGGCGGGCGGCTCGGCAGACCCGACCATGGGTGCGACCATGGGTGCGACCGTGGTTGCCGGGGCTGCCGTGGGCGCTGGATTGACGACAAGGGGGGTGCTGGCAAGCGGCACCGGGCTGGCAGGCTGGCCCGGCAGCGCCAAAGGACCGAGCCAACCCAGCCACAACACCGCACCGCCCAGGCCCAGCAGGCCTGCCACCCCGCCCAGCGCCAGCAGCCTTTGGCGCGAGGGGCGCACCGCCAGGGTGCCCTGTTTGGCACGCATCATGTTTTGCGCCACTTTGAGCGGCTCGGCCGGTTTGGCCGCCGGCGCTGGGCTGAACGGTGCTGGTGCTGGTGCTGGTGTTGGTGTTGGTGTTGGTTTTGGTGCTGGGCTTGCGGGCGCAGCGGGGTTCAGGCTGAGCGGCTGGTCTGCGGCCACTGGCGCCTGTGCGGGCGGCTCCATGAACATGGGCTCAAGCCTCAGGCCGGACGCGGCGGGCTCGGCTGATGCGAGGGTCAGCGCCGGGGCGGCTTCTGAGGTAGCCGCCTCGGGACGCGGCTCAGGCGGCAGCGCTGCCTGCTCCACCGGGGGCGGATTTGGCAAGATCTGCAAGGCGATGTTGGGCCAGCCGGTGCCCCCGGGGCTTGGTGCAGCAGCGTCGGCTGCTGCCCGGTCTTTGCTGGCTCGGTTCAGGGCGTCTAGCAACAGGCTCATGGCGCCCTCTTTGCCGGCGGCCAAGTGATCAAGCCGCCACTGCTGCGGCCCTCTTCGATGTTTGAGGTCAGGCTGGCCCGGTAGTCACGAAAATCGCCGTTCAGGCTGGCATCGGTCAGCACCGTGGGGCGCAAAAAAATCACCAACTCGGATTTTTTGCTTGCCTCATTGCGGTACTTGAACAGGTTGCCAATGACGGGCAGCTTGCTCAGGCCGGGGATTTCGTCCGAGTTGTTGTCGCGGCTGTCCTGCATCA
>CAMATS010000035.1 GCA_945861195.1 Rhodoferax sp. OV413 | reverse complement strand
CCTCTTTGTGGCTGGTGTACTGGGTCTTCAAACTGTTCACCGGCAAGGAGGGTATGGGCTATGGCGACTTCAAACTTTTTGCCGCACTTGGTGCCTGGTTTGGCTGGCAGGCCCTGATCCCCATGATTTTGATGGCATCGGCGCTGGGGGCGGTGGTGGGTATTGGGCTCAAGCTCAAGCAGGGTGAGGGGCCTGGTGGGCAGATCCCATTTGGTCCTTTTTTGGCCAGTGCCGGCCTGACAGCCCTGTTGGTCGGGCCGTCGGCCATGCTGCGTGCTGCGGGGCTGTAGGCGATGGCACAGTTGCTGCATCTTGGACTGACCGGTGGCATTGGCTGCGGCAAATCCACCGTCGCCGGTATGCTGATCGAGGTGGGCGCAACGCTGATCGATGCCGACGCCATCTCCAAGCAACTCACGGCGCCGGGCGGTCTGGCACTGCCTGCCATCGCACGGCAATTCGGGGCCGAGTTCATCACTGCCGAGGGGGCTTTGGACCGCCAGCGTATGCGGGCACTGGCTTACCAGGACAGCTTGGCGCGTAAGAGGCTCGAGGCCATCATCCATCCCATGGTTGGCCAACACATAGAGTCACAGGTGCAGCAGGCCCAGCGCGCTGGGGCCACTTGCATCGTGTTTGACATACCGCTGCTGGTGGAGTCGGCTCGCTGGCGTAAAACCTTGCACCGGGTGCTGGTGGTTGACTGTCTGGCCGAGCAGCAATGCGAGCGGGTCATGGCACGCAGTGCCCTGTCGCGGACCGAGGTCGAGAACATCATCAAGGCCCAGGCCAGTCGGTCCCAGCGCCTGGCAGCAGCAGACCTGGTGATCTTCAACGGCCAGATCAGCCTGGCGCAACTTCGGCTGGAGGTGAGGCAGGTCGCCAGCGGCTTGGGGCTATCATGCGGGTAGTTTTTTGGCTGAAGACCTTTTGCGCGTGATCCTGTACGAATACCCCCTCAACGAGCGTATCCGCACCTACCTGCGGCTAGAGCATCTGTTTGGCCACCTGCTGAGTCTGGTGGCGCGCGAGTCAGCCATGGACCACCACTTTGCACTGGTCACTTTGTTTGAGATTTTGGATGTTGGCACTCGGGCCGACCTCAAGTCCGAGATCATGAAAGACCTGGACCGGCAAAAAACCCACTTTGAGGCTTATCGCGGTAACCCGGCCATCGCCGAGGGCGCTCTGGACCAATTGATTGGCGACCTGAGCGGCCGCTTCGATGAACTCAACCAACTGATAGGTAAAGCCGGCCACGCCCTGACTGAAAACGACTGGCTGATGAGTATTCGCAGCCGAATTAGCATCCCCGGGGGCACCTGCGAGTTTGATCTGCCGGCCTACTACGCGTGGCAGTTCCAGCCGCCCGCCCTGCGCCGGCATGATCTGTCAAAGTGGATTGCCGGTCTGATGCCGGTCTCGCACGCGATTGCCTTGTTGCTCAAACTGCTGCGTGATTCAGGCGCACCACAAAAAGTGATGGCCAATGCGGGTCAGTTTCAGCAAAGCCTGCCGCAAGGCCGCGCCTTTCAATTGCTGCGGCTCGCGCTCGACCCCGCGCTAGCCCTGATTCCGGAGATCAGCGCCAACCGCCTGCTGGTTTCAGTCCGCCTGATGCAGCAGGGGCCAGAAGACAAGCCGCACCTCAGCAGCACCGATGCCAGCTTTGAGCTTGCCCTGTGCGCATGAGCGATCAGCCACAGCCACCGCAGCTCAGGCCGATGCGGGTCGTCTGCCCGGGCTGCGGCGGCACCAGTTTGTATGCCAGCAGCAACCCGTTTCGCCCGTTTTGCAACGAGCGCTGCAAAAACCTGGATCTCGGCGCCTGGGCCAGCGAACACTTTCGCATGCCCCAGGCAAGCGCGCCCGAAGATCAGCACCCAGACCAACCTCAAAATTGAGGCTAGCCGCAGCGCAAACCTAAGGGCGACCGCCAACACCGGCTTATTCTTGGCGCAGGGTATGCGTGGCTGCAGCAAAACCCCGCTCCTGAGCCAGCCACTGCAACACGGGTAATGCGCCCGGCAACAGCGGATGCACCTGCACCGGCAGTCGCTGCCAGCAAAATTGCTGGGCTTCGCGCATCTGCAGTTCGCCGCGCCAGCGCGAAACCTTACAAAAATGAAGCCGTACCAGGGCGTGCGGGTAATCCACCAATTCGCTGTGCCAGGGCATCACGGCAAGGGTAGTGATGCCGATCTCTTCTTGCAACTCCCGCTGCAAGGCCTGCAGCACCGACTCCCCGGCCTCGAGCTTGCCGCCAGGGAACTCCCAGTAGCCAGCGTAAACTTTTGCAGCCGGGCGTGAGGTGAGCAAAAAATCGCCGTCGGCTCGAATCAATATGCCCACTGCGACCTCCACCACAGGCCGCTGTGCCCCGCCCTCGCGCGCTACGCCAGCATCAGCTACCAGCGGTGAGCCGTTCATTCGATGTCGGTGTGGCTGCCAGCGTAATCGCGGGCAAACTGATAGGCCACCCGACCACTGCGCGAGGCGCGCTCCAGCGCCCACACCAAAGCCTCAGGGCGGGCGGCCTCGATGGCCGCCGGCGCAACACCAAACCAAGCCAGCCACTGGGCCACGATGGTCAGGTACTCGGCCTGCGTGAACGGGTAGAAACTGACCCACAGGCCAAAGCGCTCGGAGAGCGATATTTTTTCTTCCACGCCCTCACCGGGGTGCACCTCACCGTCCTCGGTGTGGGTGTAGCTGAGGTTTTCCTTCATGTATTCGGGCAGCAGATGGCGCCGATTGCTGGTGGCGTAGACCAGCACATTGGCCGAGGTAGCCGACACCGAACCATCCAGAATCGATTTCAGGGCTTTGTAGCCGGGCTCGCCATCGTCAAAGCTCAGGTCGTCGCAAAACACCATGAATTTCTCTGGACGATCGGACACCACATCCACAATGTCGGGCAAATCAGTCAGGTCGGCTTTGTCGACCTCGATCAGGCGCAGGCCCTGGTTGGCATACTCATTCAGGCAGGCCCGGATCAGCGAGGATTTGCCGGTGCCACGCGCGCCGGTCAGCAGCACATTGTTGGCCGGCCGGCCGTCGACAAACTGCCGCGTATTGCGTTGTATTTTGTCTTTTTGGGGGTCGATTTCTTTCAGGTCAGCCAGGCGCATGGCGTCCAAATGGCGCACCGGCTCAAGCACGCCATGGCCGCTGCTGCGCTTGCGGTAGCGCCAGGCTACAGCGGCCGTCCAATCGGGCGCGGCCAAGGCCCGCGGCAACACCGCTTCAATCCGGTCTATCAGCTGCTCGGCGCGCAGCAGCAACTGCTCAAACTGCTGGCTCATGAACGGTAATCCGCGTTGATGGTGACATAGTCGTGGCTCAGGTCACAGGTCCAAACCCGATCGGCGGCCGCGCCGCGGCCCAGCAGCACCCGCACGGTGATCTCCGACTGCTGCATTACCCTTTGCCCGTGCTCTTCGCGGTACAGCGGATGGCGCCCACCCTGAGTGGCCACATGAACATCGTCCAGGTAGAGGTCAATGCCCGATTGCTCGAGGTCCTCAATACCGGCATAGCCCACTGCGGCCAGAATGCGACCCAAATTGGGGTCGCTGGCAAAGAAAGCCGTTTTGACCAGCGGCGAGTGGGCGATGGCGTAGGCCACCAGGCGGCACTCGGCACGGGTACGCCCGCCCTCAACCGCCACCGTGATGAACTTGGTGGCGCCCTCCCCGTCTCGCACAATCGCCTGCGCGAGTTTTTGCGCCACCCCCAGCATGGCGGCCAACAGGGCCTGACCGTCTGCGTTGTCAAGCGAATCAATCTGGGCATGACCCGCCCGGTTGCTGGCGATCACCAGCAAAGAATCGTTGGTCGAGGTGTCTCCATCGACCGTGACCCGGTTGAAGGAACCCTCGGCCAGCGCCAACGCCAAGGCCTGCATGATGGCCGGGCTGACGCAAGCGTCGGTGGCTATAAAGCCCAGCATCGTGGCCATGTTGGGCCGGATCATGCCCGCACCTTTGCTCACACCAGTGACGCTGACTTGGCAGCCGCCAATCTCAAGTTGCACGCCAAAGGCCTTGGCCACGGTGTCGGTGGTCATGATGGCCTCGCTCAGGCGCAACCAGTTGTCCGCTCGGGCATCAGCCAGTGCCGCGTCCAGGCCAGCTTCGATGCGGTCGTTGGGCAGCGGCTCCATGATGACGCCGGTGGAAAACGGCAGAATTTGCTGCACCTTCAGTCCCAGCTTGTGCGCCAGCGCAGCACAGGTGCTCAGGGCACGCGCCCGGCCGTCCGCCCCGGTACCGGCATTGGCATTGCCGGTATTGATCAACAGCGCCCGTACCCCGTCTGCGCCGGCCAAATGCTCTCGGCAAATTTGCACCGGCGCCGCACAAAACCGGTTTTGCGTGAAAACGCCCGCCACCGAGGTCCCGGGATCGAGCAGCACAAGGCTCAGGTCTTTGCGCTTGGCTTTGCGAATACCAGCCTCAGTAACGCCCAGGCGCACCCCGGCAATAGGGTAAAGCTGAGCGGGCACAGGTGCTGAAAGTTGAACCGGCATGGGGCGACCCTCAATGGTGAAAATGCAATCCTCAGGCCAGCTTGCCGTGGCATTGCTTGTATTTCTTTCCGCTACCACAGGGACAGGGCTCGTTGCGGCCAACCCGGGGTACGACGCCGGCCAGGCCAGGGTCGGGTGCGACGGTGACTGGGGCAAACAGGGTTTGCGCTTCGCCAGTCTCGCCGGGTGCGGTGTAGGTCACGTTGGAGATGCTTTCGGCGCGTTGCTCCATGTCTGCGGCCGCCTGCTCAAGCTGCTCACCGGACTGCACCTTGACAGTCATCAGCACCTTGGTGACCTCATTCTTCACTGAATCGAGCAACTGGCCAAACAGCTCGAAGGCCTCGCGCTTGTACTCTTGTTTGGGTTGTTTTTGCGCATAGCCGCGCAGGTGGATTCCCTGTCGCAAGTAGTCCAGCGCGCTCAGGTGATCACGCCAGTGGGTGTCTATGCTTTGCAACAACACCATGCGCTCAAACTGGATGAAGTTAGCGCCACCCACCTGGTTTACCTTGGACTCAAAAACCGAGTTGGCAGCCGCTGTCACCGTGCTCAGCAGGTCCTCATCGGTGATGGCGCTGGCGGCGCTGACCTGCTGCTGCAGCGCCAGGGCTAGTTGCCATTCCTCAGCGAGGATTTTTTCCAGCCCAGCGATGTCCCACTGCTCTTCGACCGACTCGGTTGGCACGTATTGACGAACCAGGTCGGCAAAACAGCCCTCTCGCAAAGAGGCGATTTGCGCCGACAGGTCGGTCGCATCAAGAATCTCGTTGCGTTGCTGGTAGATCACCTTGCGCTGGTCGTTTGAGACATCGTCGTATTCAAGCAGTTGTTTGCGCATGTCGAAGTTGCGCGCCTCTACCTTGCGCTGTGCGCTCTCGATGCTGCGGGTGACGATGCCCGCCTCAATGGCCTCGCCATCGGGCATCTTGAGTCGGTCCATGATGGACTTGACTCGCTCGCCGGCAAAAATTCTCATCAGCGCGTCGTCAAGGCTGAGGTAAAAACGTGACGAGCCAGGATCGCCCTGCCGGCCCGAGCGGCCACGCAACTGGTTGTCGATACGGCGCGACTCATGGCGCTCGGTGGCAATGATGCGCAGCCCGCCGGCCGCTTTAACCTGTTCATGGTCGGTATTCCACTGGTTGCGGATCTCCTCGGCCTGTTGCTGCCGCTGCGTGGCATCCAGACTGGCATCGGCCTCCAGGGCTTCGAGCACGCCTGTGACATTGCCGCCCAGCACGATATCGGTACCACGGCCGGCCATGTTGGTGGCGATGGTGATCATTTTCAGGCGGCCCGCCTGGGCCACGATGTCGGCCTCGCGCGCGTGCTGCTTGGCATTGAGCACCTGATGCGGCAGTTTTTCCTGTTCCAGCAGTTGCGAGATGATCTCGGAGTTTTCGATGGAGGTGGTGCCCACCAGCACCGGTTGGCCGCGCTCATGGCAGTCGCGGATATCTTGAATAGCAGCCTGGTATTTTTCAAGAGTGGTTTTGTACACCCGGTCGAGCTGGTCACCCCGTCTGCTTGGCCGATTGGGCGGCATCACCACGGTCTCCAGGCCATAAATTTCCTGGAACTCGTAGGCCTCGGTGTCGGCCGTACCCGTCATGCCGGCAAGCTTGCCGTAAAGCCGAAAGTAATTCTGGAAGGTGATCGAGGCCATGGTCTGGTTTTCAGGCTGAATTGCCACCCCTTCTTTGGCCTCTACCGCCTGGTGCAGGCCCTCGCTCCAGCGCCGCCCTCCCATCAGGCGGCCGGTGAACTCGTCGACGATCACAATTTCACCCTCCTGCACCACATAGTGCTGGTCGCGGTGGTAGAGGTGCTTGGCACGCAAGGCTGCGTAAAGGTGATGCATCAAGGTGATGTTGGCCGGGTCATAGAGCGTGGCGCCAGGCGGAATCAGGTTGAGCTCAGCGAGCAAACGCTCGGCGTTTTCGTGCCCCTGCTCGGTCAAGAACACCTGGCGGCTTTTTTCATCCAGGGTGAAGTCGCCCAGCTTGGTAACGCCTTCGCCAGTACGCGGGTCGGCCTCACCCTCCTGCCGCTCGAGCTGGGGCGCCACCGCATTGATGGCGATGTACAGGCTCGTGTGGTCCTCGGCCTGTCCACTGATGATCAGCGGCGTGCGGGCCTCGTCGATCAGGATTGAGTCAACCTCATCAACAATGGCGTAATTGAGCCCGCGTTGCACCCGGTCACCGGTCTCGTAGACCATGTTGTCGCGCAGGTAATCAAAGCCGTATTCATTGTTGGTGCCGTAGGTGATGTCGGCCCGGTAGGCAGCCTGCTTGTCGGCGCGCGGCATGTTGGGCAAGTTGATCCCCACCGAGAGGCCTAAAAAATTGTAGAGTTTGCCCATCCAAAGGGCATCGCGGCGGGCCAGGTAATCATTGACCGTCACCACATGAACGCCTTTGCCAGTCAGCGCATTGAGGTAAACCGGCAAAGTCGCAGTCAAGGTTTTGCCCTCTCCGGTGCCCATCTCTGAAATCTTGCCGTTATGCAGTGACATGCCACCCAGCAGCTGCACATCAAAGTGGCGCATTTTCATGACCCGCTTGGAGCCCTCCCGAACCACCGCAAAGGCCTCTGGCAGCAGCGCATCCAGCGATTCACCGCCGCTAACACGGACCTTGAACAGCTCGGTCTTGCCACGCAGTTCGTCATCGGACAGCCCTTCGAGTGCCGCCTCCATCGCATTGATACGCAGCACGTTGCTGCGGTATTTTTTGAGCAGGCGGTCATTGCGACTGCCGAAAATTTTGGTGAGGAAGTTAATGGCCATGCATGCAAGACTGCCCAACCGGTCTTTGTAAGGCCCCGGGGCAGCGCAGTCCTTTTTCTAGTCAGGATGAAATGGGTTTGCCGCAGCGCCCTGCCAACCTCGATGGGGTTTGCACGGCGCAAAAGGCAACAAGGGCGAGATTTTACCTTTGCCCGCTCGGGGTTTGCGCCGGACCAGCGGGCACCACAGGCCCTGGCGCCGTCTTTGCCGACCCCCGGCCAGCAGCAAGCTTGGCAGCATTGTTTTTACCCGCAGCCAAAAATTTTAAAGGGTCCTGCGGAATGCCCTGAACCAGCACCTCAAAGTGCAGGTGCGGCCCAGTCGAGCGGCCGGTGTTGCCCACTTGGGCAATGATCTGGCCGTTACGGACCAAATCGCCCTGCTTGATGAACACCTTGGCGGCATGGGCATAGCGGGTGACCAGGTTGTTGCCGTGATCGATTTCTATCATGTTGCCGTAGGGGGCATTGAATTCCTGCGCCACCACCACACCACCGGCCGCGGCATGGATAGGGGTGCCGACTTCAGCTGGGTAATCCAGGCCAGCGTGCAGCGCAGAGGTGCCGGTAAATGGGTCAATCCGCCAGCCGAAGCCCGAGCCCAGATTACCACCCGTCACAGGCTCCTGGGTGGGGTGCAACATGCCCCGCAGTTTTTGGTCGAGCAGGCGCGACTCCATCACCGTCATCCAGTCGGTCCGCTGCCCAGTTTGCTGCAGCAGGGCGGCCATGGCGGACTCGATATCTTGGGCTGAAAGTGGTTTGCCCGGCACCAGCGCACCGCCCTGGCCCGCCTTGAGCCGGCTCTCGGCAGGGTTCATGCCGGCCAAGCCCGAGATGCGCTCACCCAGAGACTCCAATTGGGTCAGCTTGGCCTGCAGTTCGCCAAGTTTGCGGGCCAGCACATCGAGGTTTTCACGCATGAAACGGTCGCGCTGGTCAAACTCGTCCTTCACCACCAGACGCACCAAACTGCCCACCACCGGCCATCCGTCGCGAGCACCTTTGAGAAACACCCAGTGGTACAACAGGGCGGCCACCAGCATCAGCGCGAATGAGGCAAGCATCAAGGCCAGCAGCAGCCTGGCGCCGGTGAGATGAATAGCCCGGCTTTTGGCCATCCAGGCGTCCGTGATAATGATTTGCATCAAAGCCCCCTTTGCATCCCTGCCACATGAGCCGCCGCCAAACCGCGTTCAGCCTGCTACAAGCCAGCGAAGAATCACCGGTCTTGGCCCGTCTTGGCGAGCTGACCCGGGAATCGGTCGCGCGACTCAGGGCCGTGGAACACCTGATTCCCGCCCAGCTGCTGCCCTTTGTTAAAGCCGGCCCGATTGAAGGGCCGGTGTGGTGCCTGTTGCTAGACAACAATGCCGCAGCAGCCAAAATCCGCCAGCTGCTGCCCACCCTGGCCGCACAACTGCAGTCGCAGGGCCGGGAGGTTAACTCAATTCGGCTGAAGGTTCAAATCAAACGATCTTGACACTGAGGTTGGGCAAGCCGTCAACATGCATTTCAATCAGGTCGCCAAGCACCACCGGCCCGACGTTTTCTGGGGTGCACGAGTAAATGATGCCCCCGGGAACAACTCAAACCCCTCAGAGAGCTTGGAAATCTGCTCAGCCACCGACCATCTCACGAGCATGAGCGGCATCGTTGCGGCCAGTGCAATAGATACGTCGCACCGGAAACATCTCATCAGAACCAACCACCGGAAAACAGTTGTATGCCACTGCAAGGGCGTTTTAAACCCGGATTGAGCCCGCACCGTGCTCGCGAGACCCAGCACAGCGCCAGCTGTCAGCAGGCCACTGGTTTGCAACAAACTGCGTTCTGAGAGATCAGACATGGCGCTACTCGATCTGTGGTGTTGATGAGGCGCACACCTTACCAAGCGGGAACAAGCACACCCGACCCAAGGCTCCCGCTCTCAACCGGCTTGAAATACCCTTGACTCATCTGGCACCAAATAGCGAATAGTGGCCGCACACTCGGCGCAGGCTACCGATGTGCGTGAAAAGATGAAAACAGAAAAGCGGGTCATTGCAAGCTCTTATCGCCTGACGAGGCTAGTCAAACTTCTGGAAGAGTCCGCCGAGCATCAAGTGCGGTCTTCTCCCCACATCGGGAAACGCCTAGTCACGAAATCGGCGGAATGCCCACTGACTGGTAGAAGTGAGTCAGGTAAGCTGTTTTATAGCTCTTAGAGGCAGCCAGCGCGTGCCTTTGGAGCTCGGTAGCAGGGTAGTTGACCTCCCCCGCCTCGATGAGCACACCATAAACATCAGCGGCGTAGTCAATCGTGATGAGTTCATTGCGCACATCGTCAAGTACTTTGTCAGCCGACCGCTCCATCGGGTCACCAAATCCACCGGCACCCGCTTGGATGTGCAGGAATTCGTCGCCTTTCACCAGCGGTGTGCTCTTCATGGGGCAAACGGGCAACAGGGTTTGACCCGGTCCAGGGTTAATCACGTTCCATGAAGGCGTACCTGGCATGCCGCCCGACAGACCATAGGGCAGGATATCGCGCCGGTCCGACCGCATGATCAACTCGGCTTCATCCTCCAGCAAGCGGTAGCCGCGCATCAGCGCAACCCCACCGCGATGCCGCCCTGGCCCCCCCGAGTTTTGAACAAAAGCGTAACGGGTCACCTCCACCGGATGGCGGGATTCAAGTAACTCGATTGGTGTATTGCCCAGGTTGGCGGCAGGATTCGAAATCCCCTCTTGGCCGTCACGCGACATGCTGCCGCCCCAGCAGCCCATCAACCCGCCTGATACAAGAAACGGCTTGTTGTTATGCCGGCGCCGCCCCGAGATATGGGGCGCTGAAGAGCCGCCCTCGTTCGCCGCAGGTATGCGATGCGGCAAGATTTGAGAGAACGCGCCCAAAATGGTGTCAAACATGCGGAAACAGATCACGCCGCGCGCGCCGCAGGCGGCTGGTTCTTCAGGGTTAACGATAGACCCTTTGGGGGCGCTGACCGAAATGGCCCGCATATAACCCTCACAGCTGGGAATGGCTGCACCTATGGCGCAGCGAACCGCCAAGTAGGCCATGGCGTAGGTGGTCGGCATGGGGCCATTGATGGCGGCCTTGACCTGCCTGGAAGTGCCGGTCCAGTCGATGTCAATCTGATCACCTGCAATCGTCAGAGCCACCTTGAAACGTATGGGCTCAGGCTCGGTACCCAGCCCATCAAAGAAATCTTCGTAGTGGTAAGTGCCATCAGGCAAGGCACTGATTTCAGCGCGAATCAGGCGTTCGGCATAGTTATGCAGCTCCTCGGTGTACAGCCTAAAGTGCTCAGCGCCATAACGCGCGATCAGACTCATCAGGCCACGCTCACCGTTTCCGCAAGCTGCCAACTGGGCACGGATGTCCCCCAGAACCTCGGTGGGTTGGCGTGAATTTTTTTCGATCAAACGAAGGATGGCTTGATTAGGTTTCCCTGCCTCGTAGAGCTTCAAGGCGGGTATGCGCAAGCCTTCTTGGTACACCTCTGTTGCATATACCGCCATCCCGCCTGGCGCGATTCCGCCCACATCAGCCTGATGGGCCAGCGTCGCAACATAGCCCTCAATGGCGCCATCCATGAAGACCGGCTTGATGATGTAGAAATCCGGCAGGTGCATGCCGCCCGAGCCATAGGGGTCGTTGAATATGAAGATGTCGCCCTGGACCATATCCCCGCCGTACTGACGAATCAGGCTACGCATGGCCTCGGGGAAGGAGCCCAGATGCACCGGGGTCGTGAGCCCCTGCGCAATGATGCGACCTGAACTGTCACACACGGCCGTGGAATAGTCCATAGAGTCACGCACGATATTCGAATAGGCCGACCGCATGATTACCAAAGCCAGTTCGTCGGCAATCGAGCTCAGGGCGTTTTGAATCACCTCGAGCGTGATGGGATCGATACGGGCATCCATGCGACTGGCAGGGTGTTTGTCCATGATCAGATCTCCAACTCAATGATGAGGTTGTTTCGCCCATCGATCCTGACCGTGGCGTCAGGCGGAACCACGCAGGTGGCATCGTATTCCTCAACAATGACCGGCCCGGCCATTGAGCCCCCGACCAGGTCCGTACGCCGCAATACCGGTGTCAAACGAGTACCCCAGACCGGCCCGAAATACACATCACGGCACGTCGTCGTCACTGTGGGTTGGGCGGACGCCACTACCGGCTTCACCGGCCAAGGTGGCGTGGCCACCTTGGCGATGACACGGATGTTTACGTTTTCGACCGGCTCGTTATCGGCTTTATGGGCATAGGTCCGAAAATGCTCCTGGTGAAAGGCCTGCGCCATCAGTCGCAAGTCGGGCGGTGCAGCAGCGACAACCGGTACGGTCAGTTCAAAAGCCTGGCCGACATAACGCAAGTCAGCATACCGTTGGATCACGATGTCGCTGCGGACAAAGCCCTCGGACTCCAGCGCAAGCACGGCCGTAGCCGCCAAGGCCTCAAAGGCCTGCGCAAAACCATCTGAATTAAGCTCAGACATTCGGCCAGGAAACGACTTGACAAGCTCTTGCTCATGGTCTGCCACCAGCAGTCCGTGCGCGCTGAGCACCCCGGAATTAAGTGGCACGATCACCCTTGGCATTGACAGTTCCCG
>CAMATS010000034.1 GCA_945861195.1 Rhodoferax sp. OV413 | reverse complement strand
TCGGCCACGTTGTTGGCGCCAAACTTGGTGCGGGTGAAGACCAGCACCTGGCTCCAGTTGTGTTCCTGGATGATGTGGGCGAGCAGTGCTTTTTTCTTGCCGCGGCCCACCGGGTGGATCAGCTGCGTGATGCGCTGCACCGTGGTGTTGCCCGGCGTGACCTGAATGCTTTGCGGATTTTTAAGCAAAGTGGCGGCGAGTTCGCGGATCTCGCCGCTGAAGGTGGCCGAAAACAACAGGCTTTGTTTGTCCTTGGGCACCACGGCCAGCACTTTCTTGACGTCGTGGATGAAGCCCATATCAAGCATGCGGTCGGCTTCGTCGAGCACCAGAATCTGCACTTGGCCCAGATCGAGCACGCCCTGCTGCAGCAGGTCGAGCAGGCGCCCGGGCGTGGCCACCAGGATGTCGACGCCTTTTTTTACGCGCGATATTTGCGGGTTCATGCCAACCCCGCCGAATACCACGGTCGAAGAGACATCCATGTACTTGCCGTAGGTCTGCACCGACTCTTCAATTTGCGCTGCCAGCTCGCGGGTGGGCGTCAGGATCAGGACCCGGATGCCTAGGCCGCCGAATTTGTTGCGCGGTGCGCTGTTGGTGCTGAGCTTGTGCAGTATGGGCAGCACAAAGGCCGCGGTTTTGCCAGTGCCGGTCTGCGCCCCGCCCAGCAGGTCTTGCCCTGCAAGTACGGCCGGAATAGCCTGGGCCTGAATCGCCGTTGGGGTGACATAGCCCTGCTCGAGCACAGCCTTGAGTATGGCCGGGGCCAGATTGAGTTCTTCAAAGTTCATAGATTGGCGCCAATCTTGGGCGCTAGGTCATCGGCCTGTCATGGTGCCTGGGGCGCCGCGTCAGTCAAAGGCAGATAGGGTACAAAAGTGGAACCGCTGCGCAAGGCTTGGTTCCCGGCAAGGTGCCGACGTTGCAGGCAACTGATACGCCGCAACTATTGAATTGTCGCACGGTCTGGACCAAGCGCCGATAATGCCGCTTTTACCTTTTCGCACACAACTCAAGTCCAATGGCTCAATACGTTTTCTCCATGAACCGCGTCGGCAAGATCGTGCCGCCCAAACGGCATATTCTTAAAGACATATCGCTGAGTTTTTTCCCCGGCGCCAAAATTGGTGTGCTTGGCACCAACGGCTCGGGCAAGTCCACGCTCTTGAAAATCATGGCGGGTGTGGACAAGGAGATTGAGGGCGAGGCCACGCCCATGCCCGGCCTCAACATCGGCTACCTTCCGCAAGAGCCCAAGCTAGACCCCGAGCAAACCGTGCGTGAGAGTGTGGAGGCCGGCATGGGCAGCCTGTATGCCGCCAAGGCCCGGCTGGAAGAGATTTACGCCGCCTACGCCGAGGAAGACGCTGACTTTGACAAGCTCGCCACCGAGCAGGCCGATATGGAGGCCATCATCGCCAGCGCCGGCACCGACTCCGAGCACCAGCTCGAAATCGCCGCCGACGCCCTGCGACTGCCGCCCTGGGACGCCAAAATCGGGCTGCTCTCGGGCGGTGAAAAGCGGCGCGTTGCCTTGTGTCAATTGCTGCTGTCCAAGCCCGACATGCTCTTGCTCGACGAGCCGACCAACCACCTGGATGCTGAATCGGTGGACTGGCTGGAACAGTTCCTGCAGCGCTACCCGGGTACCGTGGTTGCCATCACCCACGACCGCTATTTTCTGGACAATGCCGCCGAGTGGATTCTGGAGCTCGACCGCGGCTCCGGCATACCCTACAAGGGCAATTACAGCGACTGGCTGAGCCAGAAGCAGGCCCGCCTGGAGGCCGAGCAAAAGGGCGAGGATGCCCGCGCCAAGGCCCTCAAGAAAGAGCTGGAATGGTCACGCCAGAACCCCAAGGCGCGCCAGGCCAAGAGCAAGGCGCGTCTGGCCCGTTTTGAGGAGCTGTCTGATTTTGAATACCAGAAGCGCAACGAGACCAACGAGATTTTTATCCCGGTGGCTGAACGGCTGGGCCATGAGGTGATCGAGTTTGTCAACGTCACCAAGTCCTTTGGCGACCGCGTGCTGATCGACAACCTGAGTTTCAAGGTGCCAGCTGGCGCCATTGTGGGCATCATCGGCCCCAACGGCGCAGGAAAATCCACGCTGTTTCGCATGATCTCGGGCCAGCAGCAGCCCGATTCGGGTACGGTCAAGATTGGCTCGACCGTCAAGATGGCCTTTGTCGACCAGAACCGCGATGACCTGGCAGATGAGAAAACAGTGTGGCAAGACGTGTCGGGCGGGCTGGATATGCTGAATATTGGCAAGTTCCAGATGGCCAGCCGCGCCTACTGCGGCCGCTTCAATTTCAACGGCGCAGACCAGCAAAAGCGGGTCGGCACACTGTCTGGCGGTGAACGTGGCCGGTTGCATTTGGCCAAGACCCTGATTGCGGGCGGTAACGTGCTGATGCTGGACGAACCGTCCAACGACCTCGACGTGGAAACCCTGCGGGCGCTGGAAGACGCGCTGCTGGAGTTTGCCGGCTCACTGATGGTGATCAGCCACGACCGCTGGTTTCTGGACCGCATTGCCACCCACATCCTGGCCTGCGAAGGCGACAGCCAGTGGACCTTTTATGACGGCAACTACCAGGAGTACGAGGCTGACAAGAAGCGCCGGCTAGGGGAAGAAGGCGCCAAGCCCAAACGCATGCGCTTCAAGGCGCTCAAATAGGGCAACGCTCAAAGGTCGCAGGCGGCCGGCCAGTGCAGGCCGCCTGAACTGGCACTGCGCGCAGCCCGTATGGCGCGCACCACGGCGCGCGCCGTCACTTCAGCGGCCAGCGTGCCCAGCACCATCATGCCGGCGGTCTTGTCCGCCCGGCCAGTACCCAGTGTGAACAAGGCATCGCCATCGGACAGGGTGTGCACCGGGTTGATGCTGCGCGCCAGGCCGTCATGGGCAACCTGGGCCAGTCGGTGCGCCTGTGCCTTGGTCAGGATGGCGTCGGTGGCGATGACGCCGATGGTGGTGTTGGTGCCGGCCAGCAGCGGCCTGGGACTGTCGCCAGCCAAGATGGCCTGACGGATATTGAGCAGCGAGCGGCCATCGGCGGTGCGCGCGCCAGCAATCACCTGCCCGGTGTCTGGGTCGATCACATCGCCCAAAGCATTGCAGGCAATCAGCGCGCCGACCGTGATGCCGTCAAGCGTGACCGAGGCGCTGCCAATGCCCCCGCGCATGGCCCGCGCCAGGCCAAACACCTTGCCCACCAATGCCCCGGAACCCGCGCCGACATTGCCCTCGGCCGGCGCCTGGCCGCCAGCGGCTAGGCAGGCCTGGTAGCCGGCCTGCGCATCGGGCCGAATGCTGGCATCGCCCAAGGGCAGATCAAACAGCACCGCCGCGGGCACGATGGGAACTCGGCCAAAACCCACTTCCAGACCGATCTGCTGCTCTTCCAGCCAACGCATCACGCCGGCGGCCGCATCGAGTCCCCAGGCACTGCCGCCGGCGAGCAGCACGGCGTGCGCCCGATCTACCAGGTTGGAGGGGTGTAGCAAATCGGTTTCCCGGGTGCCAGGCGCCGCGCCTCGAACATCAACCCCAGCCACCGCTCCGCCACGGGCGATCACGACGCTGCATCCGGTCGGTCGACGCGGGTCAGTGAAATGCCCGACTTCTATGCCGCCCACCCGGGTGATGCTTCCGCTGGGCGAGGGCGAGGAGTGGTTCATGGTGGAAGAATTATCCGGGATTACCCAGCCGCAGCGTGCCACAGCCCCGCGTCGATGCTCAGGGGAATCAGACGACAATCCGCGCCACATGACCAGCGCTGCCAACCCAAAACCTGCCGCGCCGCGCCGTGCTCTTTATTTGCTGCTGGCACTGACCCTGGTCTGGGGAACCAATTGGCCGCTGTTCACCTACGCGGTGAGCGAAATATCGGTGTGGACCTTTCGAACCATTGCCATGACCGGCTCGGGCCTGTTGCTGCTTGGCATTGCCCGCTGGCGGGGCGACTCGCTACGTATTCCCCGTCGATATTGGAAGACGGTGGCTTTAGCCACTTTTTTCTATTTGGTTTTGTGGAACATCACCAGCACTTATGCTTCGGTGCTGATCCCCTCAGGCCAAGCAGCTGTGCTGGGGTTCACGATGCCGCTGTGGTCGGCCCTGATTGCCTGGATGGTGCTAGGCGAGCGCCTGAGCCCGCGCCTGCTGCTCGCCATGGCTTTGGGGGTTTTGGGTGTGGGCGTGCTGATGTTGCCGAGCTTCGCGGCCTATGCCGCAGCACCTCTGGGCTTTGCCATCGGGCTGACATCGGCGATTGGCTGGGCAATTGGCACGCTGATTCTCAAGCGGGGCCGGGTTGATGTGCCAGTGTTGGTGCTCACTGGTTGGCAGTTGTTGCTCGGCGCCCTGCCGGTTGCCGCAGGTGCCATTGTTTTGGGTGATGGGCAGTGGTTCATGCCGTCCTGGCAGTCAATTGCGGTGATTGCCTGGATCACCATCATCCCGATGTGCATTGGCAATGTTTGCTGGAACGCGATTGTTTACCTCTTGCCGGCCAACATCGCCGGCCTCTCATCGGTGATGGTGCCGGTGGTGGCGATGGTCTCGGGTGCGCTGGTGCATGGCGAGCCGCTGGGCCCGATACAACTGCTCTCTATGTTGCTGTGCGTGAGCTCCTTGTGCTTGGCACTGGTAGACCGTACACCCAAGCCCTGAGGCGAATGCCTTCCTGCTGACTCGGCGGCTGGGGTCTGGCCAGCTCAGTGGGACAGAATTTTGGACAAAAAATCTCTGGTGCGTTCGTTCTTTGGGTTATTGAAGAACTCGTCCGGTGTGTTTTCTTCCACAATTTGTCCGTGGTCCATGAAGATCACGCGGTCAGCCACCGAACGGGCAAAGCCCATTTCGTGGGTGACGCACAGCATGGTGATGCCCTGGGTGGCGAGCTCTTTGATGACGTCCAGCACCTCGTTGATCATCTCCGGGTCCAGCGCCGAGGTGGGCTCATCGAACAGCATGATTTTTGGCGTCAGGCATAGGGCTCTGGCGATTGCCACCCGCTGCTGCTGACCGCCTGAGAGCTGCAAGGGGTATTTGCCGGCCTGCTCGGTAATTTGTACCCGGCGCAGCTGCTGCATGGCCCGTTCTTCGGCCTCTTTTTTCGGGATTTGGCTGACCCACATGGGTGCCAGGGTCAGGTTCTCGAGCACCGTGAGGTGGGGAAACAGGTTGAACTGTTGAAACACCATGCCAACGCTTTTGCGGATGGCATTGATGGCCTTGATGTCGTCGCTGAGCTCAGTGCCGTCGACCAGCAAGCGACCCTGCTGGTGTTCTTCAAGTCGGTTGATGCAGCGGATCAGAGTCGATTTGCCCGAGCCAGAGGGGCCGCAAATAACAATGCGCTCACCTTTGGCCACGCGCAGGTTGATATCGCGCAGCACGTGGAAGTCGCCAAACCACTTGTTGACGTCATTGAATTCGATGATGGAGTTTTCTGAGCTCATTTTTTTCGCCTGAATAATTACTCGCGGCGGGTGCCGGTATTGAGGTGGCGCTCAATCCACAGACTGTAGCGCGACATCGCGTAGCAGAATACAAAATAGATGGCGGCTACGAACAACTGACCCTCAAAGAAGAATTTTCGCCAGTCGGCATCGCCCAGCGCGAGTTGCAATGCGCCGGTGAGGTCGTACAAGCTCACGATGGTTACCAACGAGGTGTCCTTGAAGGCGCCGATGAAGGTGTTCATGGTGGCCGGCACCACCAAGCGCAAGGCCTGGGGCAGCACCACCTTGCGCGTGGTTTGCCAGTAGCCCAGACCGAGTGACTGTGCTGCCTCTATTTGCCCCTTGGGCAGGGCCTGCAGGCCGCCGCGCACCACCTCGGCCAGGTAGGCGGCAGTAAACAGCGTCATGCCGATCAGCACCCGAAGCAGCACATCGATGGTGCTTCCCTGCGGCATGAACAGCGGCAGCATGAATGAGGCCATGAACAGCACTGAGATGAGTGGCACACCGCGGACCAGCTCGACATACAGCACGCACAGGGTGCGAATGCCCGCCATGTGCGATTGGCGGCCCAAGGCCACCAAAATCGCCAGCGGAAAAGCTATCAGCAGGCTCAGGGTCGCAAGCATGACAGTCAGGGGAAAGCCGCCCCAGCGGGCAGTTTCCACCGCCACCAGCCCAACTAAACCGCCTTTCATCAAGACGAAAAAAAGCGCCAAAACCAGGGCCCACAGGCCTAACAGCCAGGCACGCCAAAACGGCCGGTAGCAGCTCGCTGCGATGGCTCCGACCATCAGGGCGCAGGCCACCATGGGCCGCCACTGCTGCTCATAGGGGTAGCGACCGAAAAAAATCAGCCGGTATTTCTCGGCCACCACACCCCAGCAGGCGCCGTGGTGTTCGGCGGCCCGGCAGGCAGCGTTATCGGCACCAAATACCGCATGCATCAAACCCCACTGAAACACTGGCGGCAGTGCCAAGGCGAGCAGCAGCAGCAGTAGCAGGGTGGTCAGGATATTGGTCCAGCCGTCAAATAAATTGCGCCTCAACCAGGGCAGCAGGCCGCCGACCGGACGCGGTGGTGCGCGACTGGCGATGGGCTCAAACACAAAGGGTTGGCTTGACATGATGAGGCATCAGCGCTCTTTGAGCAGGGAGCGGCGGTTGTAGGCGTTCATGAACCAGGAGGTCAGCAGCGAGAGTGTCAGGTAGCAGGCCATGATGATGGCGATGCACTCAATGGCGCGGCCGGTCTGGTTCAGCGAGGTGGTGGAAATTGAAACCAAGTCGGGGTAGCCGACAGCCACCGCCAGTGATGAGTTTTTAGTTAGGTTGAGGTACTGGCTGGTCATCGGTGGAATGATCACCCGCAGCGCCTGCGGCAAAAGCACCAAGCGCACCTCCATGCCGCGAGACAGACCCAGCGCAGAACTCGCCTCATGCTGGCCAAAGGGTACAGCTTGGATGCCGCCGCGCACAATCTCAGCGATGTAGGCGGCGGTGTAGACGGTCAGGCCCATTAGCACCGTCATGTATTCGGGGGTCAGCGAGCCCCCACCCACCACATTGAGCTCTGTGCTTTCGGGTATGTCCAGTGCTGCCGGACTGCCGCCCAACAGCCAGCCCAAGAGGCCCAGGCCAGCGAGCAGGGCCAAGGCGGGCAAAGCAACCGGGCGAAGTTGGCCAGTTGCCTCAAAATGGCGGTGCGCCTGTCTTCCCCACCAGACGGCAAGAACCAGGCCCGAAAACATGCCCGCGAGGGTTAAAGCGTGGCCGTCGGCCCACAGGGGGATCGGAAACTGCAAACCGTTCTTGCTAAAAAACACACCCGGCAATGGTTTGAGCGCTTCCTCAATCGTGGGCAGGGTCTCGGTCAGAATGAAATACCAGATGAACAACTGCAGCAGCAGCGGCACATTGCGGAAAAACTCCACGTAAGCCCCGCATAGGCTGCGCAGCAAAAAATTGCGCGACAAGCGGCCAATACCGATGAATGTGCCGAGCAGCGTGGCAAGCACAATGCCCAGCGCAGATACCCGAAGGGTGTTTGAGACGCCTACCGCAAATGCTTTGACATAGCTTTCGCTTGAATCAAAAGGAATGATGCTTTCGCCAATTCCGAAGCCAGCCGGTTGCACTAAAAAATCAAAACCGCTTTTGATGCCGCGCAGGCGCATGTTCTCCAGCGTGTTGCCTAGTAAATAGTAGCCAGCACTGATCACGAAGGCCAGCGCCACCACTTGGTAGAGCAGGCTGCGCAGCGCTTGACTACGCCACGACCAGTCCCGTTTTTTGGGCGGGGCTGGCCGGGCGGGCTTGATGCCCTTTGGACTCAACGCACTGGCGGTGCGTAAATCAGGCCGCCCTTGCTCCACAAGTTGTTGGCTCCACGTGGCAGTTTCAGGGTTGAATTCGGGCCCAGATTACGCTCGAACATCTCGCCGTAATTACCCACGGCCTTGATGGCACGGTAGGCCCAGTCTTTGTCCAGACCCAGCAACTTGCCGGTGTCCTCAGAGGTGCCCAGGATGCGCTGAACCACCGGATCGGTGCTGGATTTCATCTGGTCAACATTGGCCTGAGTGATGCCGTATTCTTCGGCCTCAATCAAGGCGAACACAACCCATTTGACGATGGCAAACCACTCGTCATCTCCCCGGCGCACCGACGGGCCAAGCGGCTCTTTGGAGATCAGGTCCGGCAGGATCACGTGGTCAGCGGGGTTGGTGGCTTCCTTGTTGCGCACCGAAGCGAGGCCTGAGGCGTCAGTGGTGTAGACCTGGCAACGCCCGGTAAAGTAGGCCTTGTTGGTGGCTTCCTGGGTCTCAAACACTACTGGCTTCATGTTGAGATTCATGGCCTTGGAGTAGTCGGCGAGATTTTTCTCTGTGGTGGTGCCGGATTGCACGCAGACCGTGGCGCCCTTGAGTTGCTTGGCGCTGGTGATCTTGGATTTTTTGGTGACCATGAAGCCCTGGCCGTCATAGTAAGTGACGCCAGTGAAGTTCAGGCCAAGGGATGCATCCCGGGTGAGGGTCCAGGTGGTGTTGCGCGACAGCACGTCGATTTCACCCGACTGCAGGGCCGCAAAACGCTGGGAGGCGTTCAACGGCGTCCATTTGACCTTGGTCACGTCGCTCAGCAGGGTTGCCGTGATGGCCTTACAGATGTCGATATCAAAGCCGGTCCAGTTGCCCTGGCTGTCAGCCGCAGCAAAACCTGGCAGGCTGGGGTTGACCCCGCAGATGACCTGGCCACGCGCCTTGATGGCGTCTATGGTCTTGCCAGCGTGGGCTGGGGTGGCGCTCAGTGTTGCCACGGCCGCCACAGCAGCGGCCAGGGTGCTCAATTTGCTCAAATTCATATGCAGATCTCCAGTTTAAAAAAATAAAACCAATAAGGGCCCGGTTCCGCAGGCAGCGTCAGGGCTCCGGACCTCGGACTGTATCAGCACTGTCAGGCTAGTACATTCGGGTTTACGATCAAATTTGGTGCGCCATTCGGCGCCAAGGTCTTGCTGCCAGGCATTCGGCAAAATAGGTGCCAGCGCTGGATTGGCAAATCAGGAGACACTTAAAAGATGGATCAACTACCGTACCCAAACCCGCCACAGCCCACGCGATTGGCCGCAGGTACCAGGCCGCACCACCGCTTTTGGCCGCGGCGCCTCCCACTGAGCATCACGCCGCCTGCTACATCGCTTTGGGACAACCTGCAAACCAGTGCCCGGCGCTACCCGGACAAGGCGGCGCTGGTGTTTTTTGGCCGACGCCTGTCTTATGCGCAACTGCTTCACCAAGCCGAACGCTTAGCAGCTTATTTGCACAAACTCGGCGTGCAAAAAGGCGATCGGGTGCTGCTGAACATGCAAAATTGTCCTCAGTTGGTGGTCGCACACTTTGCAATTTTGCGCGCCAATGCCGTGGTGGTGCCAGTCAATCCCATGAACCTAGCCGAGGAACTGAAGCATTACATTACCGACCCGGATGCTCGCGTTGCCATCACCACGGCAGACCTGGCGGGCCAACTCGCGCAGGCCAACGACGCGCTGGCTCCGTCACTGCGTCTGGCCCATCTGGTGCTGAGCCATATCAGTGACGCATTTGATGCCGACACCAGCGGCGCTGATGCGCCGCCTGCCCAGTGGTCAGATTGGCTGCTTGCTCGGCATGCTGCTCCCGAAACGGCGGGTGCCCAGGTCCACGACTGGTCAAGCGCACTCGAGCACAACTTGCCACTGCCGCCCTTGGCGGTGGGTCCGGCTGACCTAGCCATCTTGCCCTACACCAGCGGAACCACGGGTTTACCCAAGGGCTGTATGCACACCCATGCCAGCATCATGCACAACGCGGTTGCCAGCAACCTGTGGGGCAACGGCTCGCCCGAGAACATTGTGCTGGCGGTGGTGCCGATGTTCCACATCACCGGCATGGTCAGCCTGATGCACACCAGCATTCGCGGCAGTGCCACACTGATTCTGATGCCGCGCTGGGACCGTGAGCTCGCCGGGCGTCTGATCTCGTCTTGGCGGGTGACGCACTGGACCAACATCCCGACCATGGTGATCGACCTCATGGCCAGCCCAAACTTCGAGCAGTTTGATCTCTCCAGCTTGGTCTATATTGGCGGCGGTGGGGCGGCCATGCCGCAGGCAGTGGCCCAGCGACTGTTTGAGCAGTTTGGCCTGCGTTACATCGAGGGCTATGGCCTGACTGAGACCGCGGCCCCGTCGCACAGCAACCCGCCTGACGCGCCCAAGCAGCAGTGCCTCGGCATACCGTTCATGAGCACCGATGCGCGCGTGATCGACCCCGAAACTCTCGCCGAGCTTGGCGTTGGTGAGCAGGGCGAGATCATCATGCACGGGCCGGAGATTTTTCAGGGCTACTGGAAGCGCCCGGATGCCACCGCGGCGGCCTTCATCACGCTCGATGGCAAGCGCTTTTTTCGCTCGGGTGATTTGGGTCATGTCGATCAAGACGGCTACTTCTTCCTGACCGACCGCCTCAAGCGCATGATCAACGCCTCGGGCTTTAAGGTGTGGCCGGCCGAGGTCGAGGCGCTGATGTTTCGCCACCCGGCGATTCAAGAGGCCTGCATCATTGCCACCCGCGACAGCTACCGCGGCGAGTCGGTCAAGGCGGTGGTGGTGCTGCGCCCGGCACACCGCGATCAGCTCAGCGAGGCCGAGCTGATCGGATGGTGCCGCGAGAACATGGCGGTCTACAAAGTACCGCGCAGCGTGCAGTTTGTAGACGCCCTGCCCAAAAGCGGCAGCGGTAAGGTGATGTGGCGCGCCCTTCAAGAGGCTGAGGGCGGCTGATGGCGGTGCCCAAAGCACACTTTGGCCTTGAAATTGGGTTGAACCGAATTGTCCATGAGGCGCAGCTGCGGTGCTGCTGGGGCGCAGGCGGCGCACTGACAGCCTCTTTCGCCTCAGTCAGGACAAAACCGCCGCGTTACTGCCTCCACCTGCAGGCCAGGCCTTGAGGGACAAACCCTGTTGAATTCAGTCATGGCAGCAGCGAACACAGCAAAAACTGGCAAGCAGCCTCAGACCAAACCATTTCGAATGGCATAGACAGTCAGTTCTGAGTTGTTGGTGAGCTTGAGTTTTTCCAATACCCGGGAACGATAAACGCTGACCGTTTTGGGGCTGAGCATCAGTTCCGCAGCAATGTCTGACAGTCGCTTGCCGGAGGCAATGTTGAGCAGTGTCTGCAACTCCCTCTCAGACAGCGCGGCATGCAGCGTGGTGTGCTCCGGGTGGTGCAGACTCTCTACCAGCATGTGTGCCACAGCCGGCGTCACATACTTGCGGCCCTGCGCCACTGTGCGCACCGCGGTAATCAGGTCGCCCGGTTCGCCAGCTTTGTTCAAGTAGCCCTGGGCGCCTGCCCGAAGGCAGCGTATCGCGTATTGATCCTCGGGAAACATCGAGACGATCAGCACCTTGATGGGTGAATCGCTGTCGCGCAGGCTTGACAGCACCTCAAGCCCCCCACGCCCGGGCATGCTGAGATCAAGCACAAGAACGTCGCAAGCGAACTTGCGTATCGCCTCCCGCAGCTCCGCGTAGCTGGAGGCTTCACCTGTAACCTGGATGTCAACTGCCTCGGCCAGGGTCTCGCGGATACCGCGGCGAACCATGGCATGGTCGTCGCACAAGATGACTCGAATCATGGCAGGAGCACTCCGTGGCAGGGTGTCATGGGCCGGGCGGGAGCGGCACCGACAAAATAATAGAGGTACCGCGCTTGTCATAGCTGCTAACGTCGAGCCAGCCGGCAACGGTCTTGGCCCGTTCTTGGAGCCCGCGCAAGCCGAATGCCTTCGGTTTGTCCAGCGCATCGGGCGAAATGCCAGCGCCATTGTCCCGCACCTCAAGGGTCAGCACGTCCCGGGCGTCGCAGAGCTCGATCTCCACCAGGTCGCACTGCGAATGTTTGGTGATGTTGGTCAGCGCTTCTTGGGCGCTGCGGTAGGCAACCAGCTCTATCGCTTTGGGTATCTCGCGCCCAGTGCTGGTGTTGCGCAGCAGTACCCTCCCCCGGTGCGTTGGGTGAAGCTCGTTGCCAGCCATTCAACCGCGGCCGCCAAGCCCTGGTCAAGAATCGCTGGGCGCAGGATTTTCATGATTCGCTGGCTTGCCTCCAAGGCCTGCCCCAGCATGGCCCGGGCAGACTGCAGGTGGGACTGCGCAGCCGCATCGGCTGTGTGTCGCTCCACCCAAGCCAAATCAAACCGCACGGCCGTCAAAGCGCCGCCGATGTCGTCGTGGATTTCGCGGGCAATCGA
>CAMATS010000033.1 GCA_945861195.1 Rhodoferax sp. OV413 | reverse complement strand
CCGGGTGTGGGCAACGACAAAACACTCAGGATGTATGGATTTTTAGACGCTGGCAGTGTTGGCGGTCCGGGCTACGGCCTGAGCGTCAACGACAATGCCAGCGACCTGAGGTCTTCGGCCGGTGTCGGTTTGAGCTGGATCTCTCCGGTCGGGCCCCTGCGTTTGGCATTCGCTTGGCCGGTGAAAAAATTTGAAGGGGATAAAATGCAAAGCGTTCAATTTCAAATTGGGTCAAGTTTCTAATGAAGCATTTTTTGCGTCAAATAACGGTTAGCACGCTGTTCGGACTGGCTTGCTTGGTAGCCCAGGCCCAAGAATTCCGCATCGGTTTTGTCAGCACAGATCGGATCTTCAAGGAGGCCGGCACAGCCAAGGCAGCGCAAAGCAAGCTTGAACAGGAATTCTCCAAGCGGGAAAAAGATTTGGTCGACCAAAGCGCCGCGCTCAAGACCATGGCAGAAAAATTGGAGCGAGAAGCGCCCACGCTGTCTGAAGGGCAGCGCGCCAGCCGGCAAAAACAGCTGGTGGATCAAGACCGGGATCACCAGCGCAAGCGGCGCGAGTTCCAGGAGGATCTCACTGCCCGTAAAAACGAAGAGTTGCAGCAGGTTCTCGAGCGCGCCAACAAGGTTGTCAAGCAGGTGGCCGAGGCCGAAAAATACGACCTGATTTTGCAAGAGGCCGTCTATGTCAACCCCAGGCACGACATCACCGAGAAGGTCATCAAGATCCTGAATTCGGGTGTTGTCCGCTAAGAGCGCCCAAGGCGTTTGCGATGTGCTGCTGCCCCTAGGTTCGATTGTTGCGGCGCTTGGTGGAGAACTCTACGGCGACCCGCAACGCGAGATCGGCGCACTCGCACCTCTCGAGACAGCGGGACCGGATGCCTTGGCATTTCTGAGCCACCCGAAATACATCAAGCAACTTGCTGCATCGCGGGCCGCCTGTGTGGTGGTAGGAGCCGAACACCTCGCCCTGGCGCAATCGCGCGGTGCCTGTATCGTCGTGGCGCAACCCTATCTGTACTTTGCAAGGGTCACGCAGCTATGGAAGAGCCGTTCAGGCCAGCCTGGTGCCGCCCGGATACACCCCAGCGCAGTGATCGATGCCGAGGCCGAGATCCACGCGACAGCCAGCATTGGCGCGCTCTGCGTGGTTGAGCGAGGCGTGCGCATCGGTGCTGGCAGCCGGCTGAAGTCCAGAGTCACAGTGAGCGAAGGCTGCACGCTCGGCGAGCGTTGTTTGCTGCACCCAGGCGTGGTTATTGGTGCAGACGGTTTTGGTTTCGCCCCGAACGCGGGTGTCTGGGAAAAAATCGAGCAACTCGGCGTGGTGCGCATTGGCAATGACGTTGAAATTGGCGCGAACACCTGCGTTGACCGGGGTGCTTTGGGCGACACGGTGATCGAAGACGGCGTCAAGCTCGACAACCTGGTTCAGATCGGGCACAACGTGCGAATTGGCCAACACAGCGCCCTGGCGGGCTGTGTTGGTGTGGCTGGCAGCGCTCGCATAGGCGCTCACTGCACCCTGGGCGGTGGCGCCATCGTGTTGGGCCACCTCGAGTTGGCTGACCATGTTCATATTTCTGCTGCCAGTGTCGTGACCAGGTCAGTGCTCGTGCCCGGGCACTACACCGGCTTGTTCCCGCTGGATTCAAACGCGGCCTGGGAAAAAAATGCTGCTGCGCTCAAACAGCTCAAGCAACTGCGCGAGCGACTTCGGACCCTGGAGCGAGAAAAACATGCCAAGGAGCCGCCATGATGGACATCCACAAGATACTCAAACAACTACCGCACCGCTACCCATTTTTGCTGGTTGACCGGGTGATCAGTATCGACAAGGGCCGGCACATTCAGGCGCTCAAAAATGTGACGATGAACGAGCCTTTTTTTCAGGGCCATTTTCCGCACCGACCGGTCATGCCCGGGGTGCTGATGCTCGAGGCTCTGGCTCAGGCAGCGGCCCTGCTGGCCTTTGACGCGCTCGACACCTCTCCCAATGAGAACTCGGTGTATTACTTCGCCGGCATCGATGGCGCGCGTTTCAAACGCCCGGTCGAGCCGGGCGACCAACTGATCCTCGATGTCGAGTTGCTGCGCATGAAGGCAGGTATTTTCAAGTTCAAGGCGCGTGCGCTGGTTGGCGAAGAACTGGCGGTTGAAGCCGAGTTGACCTGCGCCATGCGGTCTGTCGCCTGAGGCCAGCGGCATGACAGCGATCCACGCAACAGCGGTGGTTGACCCGGGCGCAGAACTAGACAGCTCGGTCAGTGTTGGCCCCTATACCGTGATCGGCCCCCAGGTACGGATTGGAGCCGGCACCAGCATTGGTCCGCATTGCGTGCTCGAGGGCCGCACCACGATAGGCCGGGACAACCGTATTTTCCAGTTCAATTCAATCGGGGCAATTCCTCAGGATAAAAAATATGCTGGAGAGCCTTGCGAATTGCTGATCGGGGACCGCAACACGGTGCGCGAGTTTTGCACCTTCAACATTGGCTCGCCAGGAGGCGGTGGCGTGACCCGGGTTGGCAATGACAACTGGCTGATGGCCTATGTGCATTTGGCGCACGACTGTGCGGTGGGTAACAACACTATTTTTGCCAACAATGCCCAGTTGGCCGGGCATGTCACGGTTGGAGACTGGGCCATATTGGGCGGCTTTACCGTGGTGCACCAGTTCGTCAATATCGGCGCACACAGCCTGAGCGCCATGTGTTCGTTGCTGTTTGCCGATTTGCCGCCGTTTGTGATGTGTCAGGGCCAGCCGGCCCAGGCCCGGTCGATGAATTACGAGGGCCTGCGCCGTCGCGACTTCTCTGCCGAGCGCCTGGCTGCGGTGAAAGCTATGCACAGAGCGCTTTACCGGCAGGAATTGACCCTGGCGCAGGCTCGCCAAGCGATTCTTGAGCTCAAAAAAAGCAACCCCCAGGCCGAGCAGGATATTGACGCGATGCTGGGTTTTTTGGATCAAACCTCAAGCCAACGGGGCATTGTTCGCTAAGCCCTGCCAAGCAGCGTGAACCCATTGAATGCCGCCAACTTGCCTCAAGAGCGGTTCGCCAAGAGCTCTATAACTGATGCCGGCTCCCCGCTGCCCGGCGGGCTGAGTCTGGCGATGGTGGCGGGCGAAGCCTCGGGCGACCTGCTCGCTGGCCTGCTGCTCGACGGCCTGCGCGCACGTTGGCCGGGTGTGCTGGCAGCGGGCATTGGCGGCCCTGAAATGCAGGCGCGCGGCTTTGCGGCCTGGTGGGCTCATGACAAACTTGCGGTGAATGGCTACGGTTGGGAGCTGCTGCGCCGCTACCGCGAAATTGTCGGAATCCGGCGGCAGCTCAAAGCCCGCTTGTTGAAGCAGCGCCCTGATCTGTTTATCGGCGTGGATGCGCCGGACTTCAACCTTGATTTGGAAGCATCGCTCAAAGCCAGTGGCATCAAGACAGTGCACTTTGTCTCACCGTCGGTGTGGGCCTGGCGCGCTGAACGGCTAGCAAAAATACGCCGCAGCGTCGACCATGTGCTGTGCCTGTTTCCTTTTGAGCCCGCCCTGCTGGCGCAGCATGGCATTGCCGCCACGTATGTCGGGCATCCCCTGGCGCAGCGAATCCCCTTGCAGGCTGACCGGCCGGCCGCCCGTTTGCAGCTCGGTTTGCGGCCCGATGGGCCGGTGCTGGCGCTTTTGCCCGGCAGCCGAAAATCCGAGATTGCGCATCTGGCAGTGCGGTTCTTTCAAGCGGCAGCCTTGGTCCGGCGCGAATTGCCTACTGTTCAATGCATCGTGCCCGTGGTGCCTGGCTTGAGGGCGCAGGTTGAGGCGGCGGCTCAGGCCAGCGGCATGGCCGCCCACTTGAGCATTGTGAGCGGGCAGTCGCACACCGTTTTGGCAGCCTGTGACATCACGCTCATTGCGAGCGGAACCGCAACCCTGGAGGCCGCCCTGTTCAAGCGAGCTATGGTGATCGCGTACCACATGAATGGCTGGTCCTGGCAAATCATGCGGCGCAAGCGGCTGCAGCCTTGGGTAGGCCTGCCCAATATTTTGTGCCAGGAGTTTGTGGTGCCCGAGTTTCTGCAAGATGCGGCCACGCCGGCGGCGCTGGCCCAGGCCGTGTTGGTTGGGCTGCGCACCGAGCCTGACCAAGCGGCGGCCTTGCAACAGCGTTTTTTTGATCTGCATCTGCAACTCCGGTGCGACACCCCCACAATAGCCAGCTATGCGATCGAAAAAGTCCTACAAGCTTGAGCAACTGTCGCTGTCCTGGGATACCGCCGGGCTGGTGGCTGGGGTTGACGAAGCCGGCCGTGGCCCCTTGGCTGGCCCGGTGGTGGCGGCCGCGGTCATCCTGGACCAGCGCCAACCCATCAAGGGGCTGGCTGATTCCAAAAAGCTCACGGCGCTGCGCCGGGAAAAATTGTTTGATGAAATCCGCGCAAAAGCGCTTTGCTGCTCGATTGCCCAGGCCAGTGTCGAAGAAATTGACCGGCTCAATATCTTGCAAGCCACCCTGCTGGCCATGCGCCGCGCGGTTGAGGGCTTGCGTCTCAAGCCCAACAAGGTGCTGGTTGATGGCAACCGCCTGCCCGACATCGGCTTGCCGGCTCAGGCGATTGTGGGTGGCGACGCGCTGGTACCGGCGATTTCTGCGGCTTCAATATTGGCAAAGGTCCATCGTGACCGGTGGTGTCTGGAGCTCGACCAACTCTACCCGCAATACGGCTTTGCCAAGCACAAGGGCTATGGCACCGCCGCTCATCTGGCCGCTTTGCAAGCGCACGGACCCTGCGCCGAGCACCGCATCAGTTTTAGACCGGTAGCCGAGGTGATGTGATGCTGGCTGCGCTGCCGGAGTTCATCAGTTCCCGCGACAACCCCCTGCTCAAGGCCTTGCGCCGCCTGGCCAGAGACAGCAGTGCCTACCGCAAGCAGGGTCGGGTCTGGGTGGAGGGTGATCACCTGTGCGGTGCCGCACTAGCGCGCGGAATCCGACCGGCTGTTGCAGTTTTTTCAGCTTCGTATTGGCCGCGTAGCCCAGTGAATTGGGCCCGGTGCGCGGAAAAAAATATGGTCATTGCCGACACTTTGTTCGCCGAGATCAGCACCCTCGAATCACCCGCAAACATGGGCTTTCTCATTGAGCTCGCGATTGAGCAGCCGCTCCAGGCCAGCGCTCCCACTGTCATTTTGGACCGGCTGCAAGACGCCGGCAATGTTGGCGCGATTTTGCGCAGTGCGGCGGCTTTTGGCTTCAGCCAAGTGATTGCGCTCAAGGGCACCGCCGCGCTGTGGTCGCCCAAGGTGTTGCGAGCTGGTATGGGGGCCCACTTCGGCCTTCGTCTGCTGGATGGCGCCGAGCCCAGCGCGCTGGACGCATTGGCCCTGCCTGTTTTGATCACCGACTCACACGCTGGCAGTGGCCTGCATCAACTGCTGCGCGATGGTCTGTTACCCATGCCCTGCGCCTGGGCCTTTGGCCATGAGGGCCAGGGTATTGGCGCCACCTTGGCCGAGCGGGCCAGCCAGCAGGTTCGAATTGCCCAACCCGGCGGTGAGGAGTCACTGAACGTGGCGAGTGCGGCTGCCATCTGCCTGCACGCCAGCGCGACCGCTCGCATGGCCTGAAGCGGCGGGCGGCGGGCGGGATTTTCGAGCACTCGGGCGCTGGCCCTGGGCTATACTCTGGCGCCCTTTGGCAGCCCGTACGCCTGGCGCAACTCAGGCCCTATCCCACCGTTAAGCCGCATCAGGACGCTAAGCCTGAGAAGCTCTGGGCGTACCCGTTATTTAATCGGAGAACCCTGTGCTTTTGTCTCTCAAGGGAACTGCCCCGCCAGCCGTTTTGGCACTTGCGGATGGCAGCGTCTACACCGGGAATTCGATTGGTGCCGCCGGCGCCACCGTCGGAGAAGTGGTGTTTAACACCGCCATGACTGGCTACCAAGAAATCTTGACTGACCCCAGTTACTGCCAGCAAATTGTCACCTTGACTTACCCCCATATTGGTAATTACGGCGTGAATGCGCAGGATGTGGAGGCATCTCGGGTTTATGCTGCCGGCCTGATCATCAAGGACCTGCCGCTGTTGGCCTCCAATTTCCGTCAGCACATGACGCTGGGCGATTACCTGCAACGCGAGCGTACCGTGGCCATCGCCAACATAGACACCCGCAAGCTGACCCGCCAGCTCCGCAGCCAGGGTGCACAAAATGGCTGCATTCTGGGCCTCTCGGCGGGCGAGGCGCTCACGCCGGCACTGATTGCGCGTGCGCTGGCCCTGGCTGCTGCAGCGCCCAGCATGGCTGGGTTGGACTTGGCGCGGCTGGTGTCCACACCGGCCCCCTATGCATGGAGCCAGACCGAGTGGCGCCTGGCCCAACCCAGCCTGGCCGGCCAGGCCGGCTATGGCGAGCAAACGCAGACGCGCTACCATGTGCTGGCCTATGATTTTGGAGTCAAGCAAAACATCCTGCGCATGCTTGCCCAGCGCGGCTGTCGGGTCACGGTGGTGCCGGCCCAAACCCCGGCGGCGGCTGTGCTGGCCTACCGGCCCGACGGTATTTTTCTGAGCAACGGTCCAGGTGACCCGCAGCCCTGCGAGTACGCGATTGCCGCCGCTGCCGAGTTGATCAACAGCGGTATCCCTACTTTTGGCATTTGTCTGGGGCACCAAATCATGGCGCTGGCCAGCGGTGCTCGCACCTTCAAGATGAAGTTCGGTCATCACGGCGCCAACCATCCGGTGCAGGAACTCGCCAGCGGACGGGTCAGCATCACCAGTCAAAACCATGGTTTTGCAGTCGATGAAAAAAGCCTGCCTGCCACGCTGCGTGTCACGCATATCAGCCTGTTCGACGGCACTGTGCAGGGGCTGGAGCGGACTGACCAACCGGCGTTTTGTTTCCAGGGTCATCCAGAAGCCTCGCCCGGTCCGCATGACATTGGCTCGATGTTCGATCGCTTCATTCTCGAGATGGAGGCGCGCGCATGAGTTTTTATGGCGTGACCGATCTGTGGACCTACACGATCGGGGCTTTTGGCATCATCTTGCTGCCCGGGCCTAACTCGCTGTTTGTTCTCTCGGTTGCCGGTGTGCGTGGCGTGAAGGCCGGCTTTCAGGCGGCCTTGGGGGTTTTTGTGGGCGACACGGTGCTCTTGGTTTTGGTGGCCCTGGGCGCGGCAGGCCTTTTGAGAACCAACCCCGGCTTGTTCATGGTGGTGAAGTACGTGGGTGCGGCTTACCTCGGCTGGGTGGGCTTGCAATTGATTCTCGCAGCGCTGAAAAAATTTCGCCACCCCGAGGCTGCGGAAGCCCCCCTGCAAGTGGTGCCGCAGCATTTGGCTAAACCGTTTCAACGCGCATTGCTGGTGAGCCTGTTGAACCCAAAGGCAATTTTGTTTTTGCTGTCTTTCTTTGTCCAATTCATCGACCCAGCTTACCCATCACCGGCCCTGCCGTTTTTGATCTTGAGCGCCATCATCATGGGCTTTAGCGCGGTGTATTTATCGGTACTGATCCTCATGGGTGCCCGATTGGCGCAGAGGTTTCGTGCGCACCACAAGTTGTCAGCTAGCCTGTCCGGGGCGGTGGGCGCGGTGTTTGTTTGGTTTGGCCTGAAGCTGGCCAATGCCAGCCTGGCCTGATAAGCGGTGCAAAAAACGAATCTTTGAGAAGCCATAGCTGCAGCGCCCGCGGGCGCTGCCCACAAAGAACAGACAGCAGGACAAACACATGCCAAAGAGAAGCGACATCAAAAGCATTTTGATCATAGGTGCCGGCCCGATCATCATTGGCCAGGCCTGTGAATTTGATTACTCGGGCGTTCAGGCTTGCAAGGCGCTGAGGGAAGAGGGTTACAAGGTGATCCTGATCAACAGCAATCCGGCCACCATCATGACCGATCCGGCCACGGCTGATGTGACCTACATTGAACCGATCACTTGGCAGACAGTGGAGAAAATCATTGCCAAGCAGCGCCCTGATGCAATTTTGCCCACCATGGGGGGGCAGACCGCCTTGAACTGTGCGCTTGAGTTGTGGCACCACGGTGTTCTCGACAAATACCAAGTCGAGCTGATAGGCGCTACGCCTCAAGCCATCGACAAGGCCGAAGACCGGCTCAAGTTCAAGAACGCCATGACCCACATCGGGCTGGGGTCGGCCCGTTCGGGTATCGCCCACTCGATGCAAGAGGCCTGGCAGGTGCAAAAAACCTTGGGCTTTCCCACGGTTATCCGCCCCAGCTTTACCCTTGGGGGCACCGGCGGCGGCATTGCCTATAACGCCGAGGAGTTCGAGCTGATCTGCAAGCGCGGGCTGGAAGCCTCGCCGACCCGAGAACTGTTGATTGAGGAGTCCCTGCTCGGCTGGAAAGAGTATGAGATGGAGGTGGTACGCGACCGGGCCGACAACTGCATCATCGTTTGTTCGATTGAAAACCTGGACCCCATGGGTGTGCACACGGGTGACTCGATCACGGTGGCGCCGGCGCAAACCTTGAGCGACAAGGAATACCAAATCATGCGCAATGCCTCGCTGGCAGTGCTGCGGGAAATCGGCGTCGACACTGGGGGTAGCAATGTGCAGTTCGCGATCAATCCGCAGGACGGACGCATGGTGGTGATTGAAATGAACCCGAGGGTCTCGCGTTCGTCGGCGCTGGCATCCAAGGCCACCGGTTTCCCGATCGCCCGGGTGGCGGCCAAGCTGGCAGTGGGCTATACCTTGGACGAGCTGCGTAACGACATCACCAACGGCGCAACGCCAGCTAGCTTTGAGCCCAGCATCGACTATGTGGTGACCAAGATTCCGCGCTTTGCCTTTGAGAAATTCCCGACCGCTGACAGCCGGCTGACCACCCAGATGAAGTCGGTGGGCGAGGTCATGGCGATTGGCCGCAGCTTCCAGGAGTCGTTCCAGAAAGCCTTGCGTGGCCTGGAAGTTGGCGTGGACGGCATGAACGAGAAAACCCAGGACCGCGAGGTGTTGGAGAAAGAACTCGGCGAGCCCGGCCCGGAGCGCATTTGGTACGTGGGTGATGCCTTTGCCCAGGGCATGAGCGTGGACGAGGTGTTTGCACTAACCAAAATTGACCCCTGGTTTTTGGTGCAAATCGAGCAGATCGTCAAGATAGAGCTCGAGCTCGAAACCACCACGCTCGACGCGATCGATGCGTTGACGCTGCGTGCGCTTAAGCAAAAAGGCTTTTCGGACAGGCGGTTGGCCCGGCAGCTTAAAACAACGGACACCCTCATCCGCAAGCGTCGGCATGAACTCGGCGTGCGTCCGGTCTACAAGCGGGTCGACACCTGTGCTGCCGAGTTTGCCACCGACACGGCCTACCTCTACTCGACCTACGAGGCCGAAAACAGCGAATGCGAGGCCGAGCCGACCCAGCGCAAAAAGATCATGGTGCTGGGCGGCGGCCCGAACCGGATCGGCCAGGGCATCGAGTTTGATTACTGCTGCGTGCATGCGGCGCTGGCCCTGCGCGAAGACGGCTATGAAACCATCATGGTCAACTGCAACCCGGAAACCGTCTCGACCGACTTTGATACCTCAGACCGTCTGTACTTTGAGCCGCTCACGCTGGAGGACGTGCTTGAGATAGTCGACAAGGAGAAACCTCTGGGCGTCATCGTCCAGTATGGCGGGCAGACGCCGCTCAAGCTCGCACTCGACCTGCAAGCCAACGGGGTGCCCATCATCGGCACCTCGCCTGACATGATTGATGCGGCTGAGGACCGAGAGCGCTTCCAGAAACTGCTGCACACCCTGAAGCTGCGCCAACCGCCCAACGCTACCGCCCGCACCGAGCCCGAGGCGCTGGGGAAAGCCGCCGCCCTGGGCTACCCGCTGGTGGTCCGTCCCAGCTATGTTCTGGGCGGCCGCGCCATGGAAATCGTGCATGAACAGCGTGATTTGGAGCGCTACATGCGCGAGGCGGTCAAGGTCAGCCATGACTCGCCGGTGCTGCTTGACCGCTTTCTGAACGATGCAATCGAATGTGACGTTGATTGCCTGCGCGACGCTGGCGCCGATGGGGAGCCCGGCCGCACCTTCATTGGTGGCGTGATGGAACATATTGAGCAAGCGGGCGTGCACAGTGGCGACTCGGCCTGTTCCCTGCCGCCCTACAGCCTGAGTGCGGCCACCGTTGACGAGATCAAACGCCAGACCTCGGAGATGGCGCAGGCCCTGAACGTGGTGGGCCTGATGAATGTCCAGTTTGCCATTCAGAATATCGACGGGCAGGACCTGATCTATGTGCTGGAAGTCAACCCGCGGGCCTCGCGCACAGTGCCCTTTGTATCCAAGGCAACCGGCATTCCCCTGGCCAAAGTCGCGGCGCGCTGCATGGTGGGCCAGTCGCTGGCCTCGCAAGGGCTCAAGCACGAGGTCACGCCGCCTTATTTCAGTGTCAAAGAGGCGGTCTTCCCCTTCGTCAAGTTTCCCGGCGTCGACACCATTCTGGGGCCGGAGATGAAGTCTACCGGTGAGGTGATGGGGGTGGGAAAAACCTTTGGCGAGGCCTTTGTTAAGTCGCAATTGGGCGCTGGAACCCAATTGCCGCGGCCGTTGACAGCCACGGGTGAGCCGGCCGGAAAGGTATTCATATCGGTCAAGAACCGGGATAAGCCCAGAGCTATTGTGGTCGCCCGGGCTTTGTTTGATATGGGCTTTGCTTTGACAGCGACCAAGGGTACAGCGGCCGCCATCAATGCCGCCGGCGTACCCTGTGGCCTGGTCAACAAGGTGACTGAGGGCCGCCCCCATGTGGTGGACATGATCAAGAACAATGAAATTTCTCTGGTCATCAACACCGTGGAAGAACGCCGCAATGCCATTGCTGACTCACGCCATATTCGGACCTCGTCTTTGCAGGCGCGGGTGACCACCTTCACCACCATCGCTGGTGCCGAGGCCGCAGTGCAGGGCATGCATGCGATGGACCACCTCGATGTGCTGTCGGTTCAAGAGATGCATGGGCAGCTGACTGGATAGTCTTTTGCGGCAGGGCAGGGCGGGGCTTGGCCGCCACAGGGTGCACAACACCGGCATAATCCGCCCGGTCAGGCGCCGCCGCAAGATCTTGCCCGGCGCGTTTTTTTGGAACTATTCACCACCCAGACGGAGCGCTCAGTGGCCACCATTCCCATCACAAAACGCGGTGCCCAAAAGCTCAAAACCGAGTTGCACCGGCTCAAAACAATCGACCGACCCTGGGTTATCAATGCGATTGCCGAAGCCCGTGCCCAGGGCGACCTGAGCGAAAACGCTGAGTATGACGCCGCCAAAGATCGACAGGGTTTCATTGAGGGCCGCATTCAGGAAATAGAGGGAAAGATGTCGGCCGCTCAGATCATCGATCCGGCCGAACTCGACGCTGGCGGGAAAGTGGTGTTTGGCGCCACGGTTGAACTCGAGGACGAGGCTTCTGGTGAGCGGGTGACCTACCAAATTGTTGGCGAAGATGAGGCTGATATCAAACTCGGCTTTGTCAATATCGGCAGCCCAATTGCGCGTGCGCTGATCGGCAAAGAAGAGGGCGACACCGCCGAAGTGCAGGCGCCCGGGGGCGTGCGCAATTACGAGGTGGTGTCGGTGACTTATGTCTGACTGCGCTTTTTCAGGCTGATTTGCTTGCGCGCTTTGGCGCGCTTGACCTGTCCGCCAGCCGAAAGCCGTTGGTTGCCCAAGACGCGCAGGGTTTTCACCTCGGGCCGTTGGCCCGCCTGCTTGCTGTACTTCAGCACTTTGAACTCTCGCGGGCCAGCCATGCGGTTTTCATCGACAGGCTTCTCACGCGCCGGCATCGGCCGCCACAGCACCAATAATTTGCCAATGTGCTGAATCGGCGCTGCATCGAGTTCTTCGGCAAGAAGTTGCAACATGCCCTCGCGTGCCGAACGATCGTCTGAAAAAACCCGTATTTTGATGAGCCCGTGCGCAGTCAGGGCGGCATGAGCCTCTTTTTTGATAGCCGCGGTCAAGCCGTCGCCTCCTACCATCACCACCGGGTCGAGGTGATGGGCTTCAGAACGGTGCGCTTTGCGCTCGGCGGGTGTCAGTTGAATCAGGGCCATGGCAGTATTATCGGCGACCCCCAAAAAAATGAAAAACAGCAACAAAAGCAGCAAAGTCAACCGGGCCTGGTTGAATGAGCATGTCAACGACGCCTATGTCAAATTAGCGCAAAAAGAAGGCTACCGCTCCAGAGCCGCTTACAAGTTACAGGAAATTGACGAAACCTTGAGGCTGATCAAGCCAGGTGATCTGGTGATTGACCTCGGTTCGGCACCGGGGGCCTGGAGTCAGTATGT
>CAMATS010000032.1 GCA_945861195.1 Rhodoferax sp. OV413 | reverse complement strand
GACCCCATGAACTCAGCCACCATCGTCCAGAAGCTCTGGAACTACTGCAACGTGCTGCGCGACGACGGCATGAGCTATGGCAGGCCCGCTCGCCGGTGTTCAGGTTGAGCGTCAATTTTTGATACTGGGCGTTATCGGGCTCAAAAGCTCACCAGGTGAACTAGGTTGAACATTGTTGCCAAGCAAGAAGAAGAAAACATAAAAAAGAAAACATATACTTGACTGAATGGCCTAATTTTAATAAACTATATGTTATGCCAAAGTCATCTTCTGCTATTTCGCAAATGCCGCCATCGACTTTGGCCGCGCTGGCGCAGCTTGGGGCAGATCTGGCAGTCGCCAGGCTTCGCCGCAAAGAATCGCTCAAGACCTGGGCCAAACGCATCGGGGTAAGCGTTCCAACGCTTGTGCGCCTGGAGGCGGGTGAGCCCAGTGTGAGTCTGGGGGTTCTGGCTACCGCACTGTGGCTCATTGGCCGCGATGCAGCACTGTCTGGCTTGGCTGCACCCAGCGAAGACCGGGGCGCGCTCGAACTCAATGTGCGCCAAGCGCAAAGCCTAGGCCAAGATCGATTGCGCGCCACGGCCAAGGCAAAACTGGCACGCAGCAAACAAAGCCCATGAGACAAGACGAGCTCTACTTGTGGTTTCTCTCGGACCCAACTGCGCCACGCTGGGTTGGCCAGTTGCGCTTAGTCAATGCTGGCAAGGGCGTCTCACTTGAATATGGCGCCGAATGGCTGAACAGCGGTTTTCCGCTCAGCGAAGATTTGCTGCTTGTCGACATCGAACAATTGCCGCGGTGGACAGGCATGGCTGTTGGTGCGGTTGACGATGCGCGACCCGACCGATGGGGCGAGCGGGTTATCCAATATCTGGACAAGCCAGCGCGCCTGTCCATCATGGAGTATTTGTACTACGCGGGCGATGACCGCTTCGGCGCCCTGGGCGTCTCGACTTCGGCCGGCGCCTACACCCCGTGCGCCAAGAACCCGCTGCCGCGACTGGCGCATGCGCAGCAGTTAAGTCAAGTCGTCCACAAGGTCAGTGACAAGGAGCCTGTCAACGAGGTCGAGCGACAGATGCTGAGCGCTGGCGGCAGTTTCGGTGGGGCTAAACCCAAGGCACTCATTGAAATTGCCGGTGAGCAGTGGGTCATCAAGTTCTTCAACAATGAACCCATCGATGTTCCGCTGGTCGAGCATGCTTCAATGACACTGGCTGCATTGGCTGGCATCACCGTGGCACAGACCCAAGTGGTGCCGCTCGTTGGTGAAAACGCGTTGGCGGTACGCCGTTTCGACCGCAACGGCGAGAGGCGCATCCATTGCATTTCGGCGGGCACTGCTTTGCGGGCCGAGGCAGTCGCAGGGGGGGAGCCAGAGTTTGGCTACCCGCACCTGGCGCAATTGTTGCGGCGTGCCGGTGTGGCGCAAAACGACGCCAACCTACTCGACATGCAAGAACTCTTTCGGCGCATGGTGTTCAATATTCTTATCGACAACACCGATGATCACGAGAAGAACCATGCGCTGCTGGTTGTCTCACCCACACGCCAGGGCAAATATCGCCTGGCACCGGCATACGATGTGCTGACCACCAACTCAGGGCAAGGATTTCAGGAGTTCATCGTAGGCGCAGACCAACGCGATTCAACGCTCTCCAATGCCATGTCGCAGAGTGAGCTTTTCGGATACACATCAGCGCAGGCTGCTGCACAAGTCGTGCGCGTTATTTCGGTCGTTGACGGTTGGCGCAAGCACTTCGCAGCGTGCGGCGTGACGGACGCCGACATCAGCAGCTTGGCTTTGCGCATAGATGGTGATCAACTGCATGACCAAAGACGCAGCTTTCATCCTGCAGACTACGCGCAGCCTGCCAAGTCCCCTCGGCGACGCAGCCCTTTTGCCAAGTAGCCACCAGCTCTCATTGGCAGCTACAACCGTCCATCAGGCCATGCGGCCAATGGCGCAACTGACGAAACACTCGGCGTTGGCCAAACCTGCACTCAAACCGCTGCTGCTGGCGTCTGGCTGGCTGGTAAAACCCCCTCGTTTTTTTGGAATTCCCGCAAGCGATGCTTTTGGCGCGGTCAAAAGAAAGATTCGAGAAAAAGAAACATCGGGGTTGAGCCGCCAGCATGGGCGGGCTTTTCTAGTGCAACAAAACCGAATTTTGTATAAAAAGCAACCGCGCCAGGATCAGCATCCAGATAAAGGCCTCTGCAACCCAAGGTGCGAGCGGATTCTTTTGTTTTCGTCAGTGCATGCTTGAGAAGTCTTAGCCCCAAGTTTTTGCCCTTGTGGGCTTTGTCTACGCCCAGCATCACCAGCCGAACACAGGGCACCTGACTGGGTAACGACGATGCGAACGGCGCCAGTGCAGCGTTGTCGATGCAAGACATGACGAGCGTAAAAAATCCGATGAAACGGTCGTTGGCTGCCGGGTCTGTCAGAACGTAGGCGACGCTGGTGTTTTTTTTGACCTGCTGCTTCAGGCTGCCGCTGACGAACTTGTTAATGACTGCATGTTCACAGTCAAATTTCTTTTGCTCGAAGTAGGTTTTACCTGGGTCATAAACACCCAGATCAAAACTCATGACGCGCGCTGTACGAAGTCAGGCAAATTCTTGAGCTTTTTCATGGCTGTAGTAGGTGGTGGCGGGTTCTTGGACAACTCGGCAAAGCGTTTTTGCCCTTCAATACTGAGCTTGATGACCGAGTGCTTGGACAGCACTTCGCGCGCTTTCTCGGCTGCCAAGCCTAATACAAAAGAGGTCGAATCCAGGCCGAGCAGGGCGGCGGCCTGGGAAATCATATCTTTGATGTCTTCGGTGGTTTTGAGCTCCATGCGGGCTTGCTTGAGCGTGGCTGTATTCATGGCGACTCCAAAAATTAAGATTTAATTATACGGCCATTGTCCGTATTACAATCATCTTATGGTGCCGATTAAAACAGCACGCCGGCGTGCATCAGGCTGTAGAGGTTTGTGAAGTAACGCAGCCGCTTTTGATATAGCAGCGTGCGCTCGGGGGCGCGGGTTGTGGGTTTTGGTTTGGCAGACATAAATACTAGTTAAGTACACAGAAGTTATCGACTCGATTGTGCTGGCAAGCAAAGCACAAAGCCCGAAATTTTGTCAGCTCGGGCTTGGCTCCCGCAAGCGCCCGGGGGTCGCTATGCTGGCTTAATGGGCGCGCATTTTGGCGCGCAATCTCGCCACCGACTGGCTGTGCAGCTGGCACACGCGTGACTCGGTGATGTTGAGCACGGCTGCGATTTCTTTCAGGTTCATGTCCTGCTCGTAGTACATGCTCATGACAAATTGCTCCCGCTCAGGCAGGGTCTTGATGGCCGTGACCAGGGCCTGGCGCAGGCGCTGGTCACCCAGCAGGTTCAGGGGGTCGGCATCGTGGTCGGCCACATGACGGTCCAAAAAACCATCGTCACCTTCGCTGCTGCGGCCCATGTCTTCCAGGTAGATCAGTTGGGTTCCGCGCACCTTGCCCAGCAGGCTTTGGTAGTCGCTCAGGCTGAGCCCCAATTCGGCTGCAATCTCGCTCTCTATGGGGCTGCGGCCAAGCCGGTGTTCGAGCCGGCGCAAGGCCTGCTCAATGTCTTTTTGGTTCTTGCGCGAGCCGCGTGACATCCAGTCGTTCTCGCGCAGCTCGTCGAGCATGGCCCCCCGGATGCGCTGCGTGGCAAAGGTCTCGAATTGCGCGCCCTGGCCGGTTTCGTAGCGACTCAAGGCCTCGGACAGGCCGATCAGCCCGACCTGGATCAGGTCATCAACCTCCACACTGGCCGGCAGCTTGGCCATCATGTGGTGGGCCAGGCGGTGCACCAGCGGCTGGTACTGACGGATCAGCGCATTGCGGTCAAGCTGGCCTTTAGCCGTGTACATGGTGCGCTCCAGACAAATCCTTGAGCGGCCGGGTTGCGGCCTGCACGGCCAGACCCCGCAGCCCAGTGCCCGGGTGGGTCAGATCGTCAAGCATGCAGCGCCCCTGGTTGGCCAGGCAGGGGCTGCGAATAGAAAAAACCCAGGTCAGCGGCGCTCGGGTCAAAGGCCGACTTGCTGGGCGAGCGCATCGACATGCGCACCAAATTGGCGGCATCCGCACGGGCCCAGTCCTCGGGCACTTTTTGCCCCATGGTGAGGCCGCGCAGCAGCAGCTGGTGGCGAATCGCCGCATCCAGCACCGGGCCGAGTTTGGCTGCCTCGTCGAGCTTGGTGAGCAGGGCCTGCTGCACCCCGGCGCCCTTGAACGAGCTCACCACATTGTCGATCGCGTCGCCCTGGCCGCCCGCGTTGAGCACCAGCAAGCGGTTCACCCCCGGCAGTTCGAGCACCTTGAGCATGTCTTGCTTGCGCGGATCGCTCGGGGCCAGGCCGGTGGTGTCAATCAGCACCAATTTTTTGTTCGCCAGCAGGCCCAGCAAATCTTGTAGCGCGGCCTGGTCATGCGCCAAATGCGCCACCACCCCCATCGTGCGGCCAAATGCACGCAACTGCTCGTGGGCACCGACCCGGTAGGTGTCAAGCGTGATCAGCCCAACGCTGGCCGCGCCCTGAGCCCGGGCACACAGGCCGGCCAACTTGGCGGCCGTGGTGGTCTTGCCTACGCCGGTAGCACCCACCAGGGCAAACACGCCGCCCTCTTCAAGCAGGGGTTTGCTGCGTGCATCGGTGCGCAGGTTGCGCTCAAGGATCGCCATCACCCAGCGCATCGACTCTGCTGCCCCCACGCCCTCGGGCATGCGCTCCAAAATAGTGCGCGCCAGCAGCGGTGAAAAACCAGCCCGAATCAGCTTGAGCATCAGGCTTGACTGGATCGGGTTGTGGCGTGCCTGGCCCAGCCAGGTCAGTGTGTTGAAGCGGTCCTCAATCAGCGCCTTCATGGCGTGAAACTCATCGACCAAGCTGTCGGTACTGCTTCGCGCCAAGACCGGCTTGGCCGGAGCCGCCAGCTCGGCCCGGTTGGGTTTGGCTGTGGCTGGCGGGCTGGCCGGGCTAGGCAGCACTGGCTTGGGTTTTTGCCGGGGGCGGTCTGTGGCGCCGCTGTCTGGCAGACCGCTCAAGGCCTCTTGGCGGCGGCGCAGCATTCTGTCGCGCACATAGTCCTGAAACGACAGGGTGCTCATGGCCAGGCGGGCAGCATCGTCTTCGACCTGCTCCTGCGCATCGCGATCGTTGTCGCCCGGCTCGCGCCGCAGTTCTTCTGGGAACTGGTCGCGCACCCGATTCGAAAACGATGCTGGGCGAGCTTGGGGTGCGAGCCGGCGCTGCTCAAGCGCCAGCGTGCTCTCGCCCGTGGCTAAAACCTCCACGCCCTCGTCGGTGCTGCGGTTCGCCAAAATAAGGGTTTCGTCGCCAAAGGCCATGCGCGCCTTGGCCAGCGCCTGGCGCGAGGTGGATGCGGTAAAGCGTTGAATATTCATGATGGAGCGCCTTTGAGGATCGGGCCAATGCGGATGCTGTGAGACTCAGGGATTTCGCTGTGCGCCAGCACTTGCAGGCGCGGTGCCACCCGCCGCACCAGCCGAGCGATGGCGCTGCGGATCGAATCGGGCACCAGCAGGCAGGCGGGCACACCGAGTTCCTCTTGGCGCAGCGCCACTTCGGCCGCTGAGCGGTTGAGCAGCTCGGCCACTCCGGGGTCCAGCGCGGCACCCGCTGCATTGCCCAGGGCCTGCACCAGCAAGCGCTCGAGTGCCGGCTCGATAGCAATCACATCGAGCTCGCGGGCAGGGCCATAAATTTGCTGCACGATGGCCGGCGACAGGGCCACGCGGACCCGCCGCGCCAGCTCGGCCGGATCGCTCACACTGCTGGCATGCTCGGCCAATGATTCAATGATGGTGCGGATGTCACGGATGTGCACGGACTCCTCCAGCAAGAGCTGGAGAACTTTCTGGAAAACCGCGATTGGCACCATTTTTGGAACGACTTCTTCAATCAATTTGGGGGCCTGCTTGGCCACATACTCCACCAGCTGCTGGGTCTCGGTTCGGCTGAGTAATTTGGAGGCCTGCACTTGCATCAAGTGTGACAAATGTGTCGCCATCACGGTCTCTGAATCAACCACGGTAAAGCCAGCCATTTGCGCGGCTTCCCTCTGGCTGTCATCAATCCAGTGGGCCGGCAGGCCAAAGGCCGGGTCGGTGGTGGCAGTGCCGATCAAGGGGGTGGTGATACCCCCGGGGTTGATCGCCATGTGCATGCCTGGAAAAGCCTCGCCCTCACCCATGGTCACGCCGCGCAGGGTGATGCGGTAGCCGCTGGGCCTGAGGTCCAGGTTGTCGCGCACATGCACTGGCGGCGGCAAAAACCCCACCTCTTGGGCGAACTTGCGCCGCACACCCTTGATGCGGGTCAGCAGATCACCCTGGCGACCCTTGTCCACCAGTGCAATCAGCCGGTAACCCAGCTCTAGCCCAAGCTGATCGACCGGCTGCAGGTCGTCCCAGGAAGCGTCGCCCTCGGGCCCGTGACCGATGGCCGGGCCACTGGCGGCAGCCAGTGCAGCGGGGTCTGGCGCTGCTGGCTGGTGGGCTATCGCCCAGGCACCATAGCCCAGCACCAGGGCAATGCCCAGGAACACCACATGCGGCATGCCGGGTATCACACCAAGCACCCCCATGATGCTTGCCGTGATGCCCAGCACCTTTGGCGATACCAGCATTTGCGCCACGATCTGGCGCCCCAAATCCTGCTCTTTGCCGACCCGTGAGACCACCATGGCGGCGGCCACCGAGATCAGCAGACCCGGTACCTGGGCCACCAGAGCGTCGCCCACAGCCAGCAAGATATAGGTGTCAGCCGCCTGGCCGGCGCTCAGGCCGTGCTGCAACACGCCAATGGCAAAGCCGCCGAAGATGTTGATCAGCAAAATCAGGATGCCGGCCACCGCGTCGCCCCGCACAAACTTGGAGGCACCGTCCATCGAGCCAAAAAAGTCTGCCTCTTCAGACACCTCGGCACGCCGCCGTTTAGCCTCTTTCTCGTCGATCAATCCGGCATTCAGGTCGGCGTCCACGGCCATCTGTTTGCCCGGCATGGCATCGAGTGCAAAGCGCGCTGATACCTCGGCAATGCGTTCGGCGCCCTTGGTCACGACGACAAAGTTGATCACCACCAAAATCGAAAACACAATCAAGCCGACCGCAAAATTGCCGCCGATCAAAAAGTGGCCAAAGGCCTCGATCACTGCGCCTGCCGCGCCCGGGCCGGTGTGCCCCTCGAGCAGCACCACCCGGGTAGAGGCCACGTTGAGCGACAGCCGCATCAGGGTAGTGAGCAGCAAAATTGCCGGAAAAGCCGAGAAATCCAGTGGGCGCAGCATGTAGGCTGCCACCATCATCACCATCAGCGCGACTGCAATATTCAGGGTAAAGAAAGTGTCGAGCAGCCAGGGCGGCATGGGCAACACCATCATCGCCAAAATTGCCACCACCAAAATCGGTGCCGCCGCACCCTGAATCAAGCTCTTGTTGCTGTCAAACCAGTTTTTCAAGGCCTGGAGTTGCGGGTTCATGGCGGGTTCCTGGCGGCAATCACCCGAGACAGCGGATCGAGCTCGGGCGGCACAAAGGGCAGCGGTGGCTCCCCGGGCATCGGCCCGTCTCCGCGCAGCGCAGCCTTGAGCCGGTAGATGTAGACCATCACCTGAGCCACAGCGGTGTACAGGCTAGCCGGAATATCCTGGTCCAGCTCGGCATTGGCATACAGCGCACGCGCCAGCATGGGTGACTGCAGCACTGGAATCGCGTTTTGCTTGGCCAAATCGCGTATCCGCATGGCCAGCAGGTCCGCGCCTTTGGAGATCACTTGCGGGGCGCGCATGCTGGCCTCGTCATAACGGATTGCCACCGCAAAATGGCTTGGATTCATCAGCACAAAATCAGCCTTTGGCACTGCAGCAATGCTGTTGCCCTGGGCTGCCTCTCGCTGACGCTGGCGCTGTTTGGATTTGAGCAGTGGGTTGCCGTCAGACTCTTTGTGCTCCTGCTTGACCTCCTGGTGCGACATCTTCAGGCGCGATTTGTGCAAAAAGTTTTGCAGTGGCACATCGACCAAGGCCAGCAGCAAAATCACCAGCAGCATCAGCCCCATGCCGCGTATCAGCCAGTCGGCCACATACTGCAGGGCAGCGGTAGAGGGCTGCAACACCAGCATCGCCAAAGCGCCCAGGCTAGAGCTCAGGTAGACCGTTCCCAGGGCAAGCAGCACCACTGTCAAAACCACCATTTTCAGCACATCGCTGAGTCGGTCTTTGGTGAACAGGCGCCCGAAACCCGTCAAGGGGTTGGCGCGGCTGAAGTCAGGCATCACCGGCTTCAAGCTGGCCACCCAGCCCCCGGCGGCGACCGTGCTCAACATGGCTGCTGCCGCCACAATCAGACCAAACACCGCCGCACCGAGCAGGCCGATACCGACCATGTCTTGCAAGCGCTGCAGCATCTCGGTGGGCTGCGTGATCGTGCGGGCATCAAAACTCAGCTGCCGGCCCAAGTAGAGCTTGAACTGCCCAAACATATGTGGTGCCAGCGCCATCATGGCCAAGCCTCCGATGCCCAGCACCGCCAGGTGCGACAGGTCGCGCGAGCGGGTGACCTGCCCGTCTTCGCGAGCCTTGTTGAGCCGGCGCTCAGATGCGGGTAGCTGTTTGTCCTGGCTGGAGTCCATGGTGTGCAAACTGTAGAGTTGCCACCATTGTCTGAACCCCTGGATCAGTCTAAAGGCCGATAAGCGACTGCTTTGCGGCACTGTTCACAAAGTACAAGCGGGCTGGTCCCCTGTGCAGTGATCTTTGCAAAAAAAGCCAGAACAGAACAATACTCCAGAAGCTAAAAGTTTTCAAAAACAGAATGACCCATAAAAATGGTGTAAAGTTATAATCGGCATTAGAAAAATGTCGTTTTTATCAATTTAGGAGAATTTTTATGCGTAAATTGCTTTCCCTGGTTCTCGTTGCCGCTTTTGCAAGCGTTTCAGTCAGCGCCTTTGCTAAGGCAGATTGCGCCAAGCTCGCTGGCACAAAAGACCACAAGTGGACCGATGCAGAAAAGAAAGACTGCCCGAAAGAGTCAGCTGCAAAGAAGTAATTGATGAACGCGGCCAGCCATTGGCCGAGGGGCTCCGCTTGAACAGCGGGCCCCTGTTCACATGCAGGGTTTGAGCACTCGCCTCAGATAAACCTGGCCAAAGCTGCCGCAACCAAGCTGAGCAACACAGTGCTGGTGAAGGGCAGGAAAAATTCCCGTCCAAACAGCTTGAAGCGCAGATCGCCAGGCAGTTTCCCCACCCCCAGTTTGCGCACCCACGGGGTCAGGGCATTGATGACCATTAAGGCCAAAAAAATCACCAGCAGCCAGCGGAACATGCTTGTTTTTCTAGGTTACAGGGTGTGGCTGCGGTCGCCTTGGGCAAAGCCCAGTGCGTCCCAGGGCTGGCCCCGGCACAGGCCGATGACCTTGAACAACTCGCCCATCTCGTGCTCTTGCAGCAGGTGTTGGGCCTGGGCCCGCTGTGGCAGCGGCGCGGCATCCAGCTTGGGGCCGATGCCGCAGTTGATCAAAAAGCGGGCCTGGCTGCAATAGCCTAAAAGGCTCAGGCCAGCGTCCTGCGCTGCGAGTGCAATGCCAGTGAAATTGACATGGGCGGTGATGTCCTTGTGCCCGACCAGCAGCAGCGGGTCGGTATCGCTCTGGTGGGCCCGGTGGCACATCAGCGTACCCATGTGCCGCTGCGGGTGGTAGTACTCGTGTTCGGGGAATCCGTAGTCAATGAAAAACGCCGCACCGGCCACCAGACGCTCGGCCAGGGTGCGGATGAAGGCCTCGGCCTGGGGGTGGATTTCGCTCAGGTAGTCGTGGTCGTCCGCAACCTCAAAGGGGGGCCGCAGCGTGGTGGGCCGGTCTTGCCAAGCCCAGCCGTTGCCATTCGCAGCGGCTGCCACGCCGCGTTCAAACCAGGCGCCGCCCACGCGGGCCAGCAGCTTGACCGGCATCGCATCCAGCACCTCGTTGCCCAGGAGTACGCCCGTCAGTTGCGCGGGCAGGGCGTCTAGCCATTGCACCTGGTCGGTGAATGCGGCCAGGGTGGCTTGCTGCCGGGCCCGCAGCGTGGCCGACAGTTCGACGATTCGGTACTGCGGCAAGGGCTTGCCCTGCTCGGCCCAACTGCTCAGCAGCTGCAGCGCCAGCGCACCGGAGCCCGCGCCAAACTCCCAAAGGGTGTCTGTGTGTGTTTGCTGCAGGGCCTGCTGAAGTTGGGCTGCCAGTGTTTGGCCGAACAGCGGGGATATTTCGGGCGCGGTGACAAAATCGCTGCCGGCCACCAGCCGTCCATCCTGCCGCTGGTAGGGCAGGGCGCCAAACTTCAGGCTGTCGCGCGCGTAATAGCCCAGGCCGGGCGCATAAAGGGCTAAGGCCATGAAGGCATCAAAGCCGAGCCAGCCGTCAGAGCTGGCCAGCGCATCCCCGATAATTCGGCGCAGACCGGTCGAAACCTCTTCGTCGGGCAATTCATACATGGTTCATTTGATGTTAACAGTCAGCCTACAGCGGCCATGTGCGCCTGCGCCTAGGGCCGCAGCCAGGCCCAATCTCCATGCTTAAACCTTTAACCGAAGCCCGGCCCAAGCAGGTCTTGGTCACTGGCGGGGCGCGGCGTCTGGGTGCGCTGCTGTGCCGGCAATTTGCGCAGGCCGGCTGGCAGGTCTGGTGCCATTACCAACACGCTGAGGCGCCGGCCCAGGCCCTGTGCGCCGAGCTGCGCCTGCTGGGCGTGCAGGCGCACCCGATCCAGGCCGACCTGGCCGATGCAGCCGCCCGGCGCCGCCTGATGGACACCATCACCGCGCAAAGCGGGCCGCTGCACGCACTGGTGAACAACGCGTCGAGTTTTGAGCCCGACAGTGCTGCGGCCATGGACGAGGCCGGGGCGCGCAGCCAGCTCGAGGTGAATTTGCTGGCACCGCTGGCGCTGGCCGGCCTGATGGCGCAAAGCCTGGCCCAAGCGCCGCCAATTGGGGAGCCTGCCGGCCTGCGCAGCGTGATCCATGTGCTGGACCAGAAGGTGTTCAACCTCAACCCCGATTACTTTTCTTACACAGTGAGCAAGCTGGCGCTGGAGCGGGCGGTGGCCCTGCAGGCCCAGGCCCTGGCGCCCGCGCTGCGGGTGTGTGGCGTGGCACCCGGCCTGATGTTTTTGAGTGGGCCGCAGTCTCAGGCCAATTTTGACCAGGCCGGCCGGGTCAACCTGCTGCGCCATGCCACCGACCCGGCTCAGGTGGCGGCCAGTTGCCTGTTTCTGGCCCACAACCCTTGCATCACCGGCGTCACCCTCACCGTGGACAACGGCCAGCACCTGGTGCCCTTGCCACGCGATGTGATGTTTGTGGTCGATACCCTGAACCAGGAGCCCGCGCATGACGCCTGAACAGCCGCCCCATGACCCGCTGACCCAGCTGGCTTTGAGCTGCCGCCGGCTGTTCCTGCGCAACCATGTGCTGCCGGTGCACATTGGCGCCCATGCGTTCGAGAAAGGCGTGGCCCAGCGCCTGGTCTTCAATGTGGAGCTGTTTGTGCCCTACAGCGCCTCTACCCCGAAGTCTGACCAACTGGCCGAGGTGGTGGACTACGACTTTGTTCGCCACCTGATCGCCGAGCAGGTGCAGCGCGGCCATGTCGAGTTGCAGGAAACCCTGTGCGACGAATTGGCAGCCTCCCTGTTGGCCCACCCGCAGGTCCAGGCGGTGCGCCTGTCCACCTGCAAGCCCGACGTTTACCCGGATTGCGAAGGGGTAGGGGTCGAAGTATTTCGCATAAAAGGCTTACCCCTATGACCGCTACAACGGGTAACCAAACCCTCACGCTCACCGGCCTGCGCTTTGAGGCCAGCCTGGGCATCCTCGAATCGGAGAAGCTCGCACCCCAGCCGATCCAGGTCGACGCCGAGCTCAGCTTGGGCGCACAGCCGCTGCTGCCGCGCAACGACGAGATCAACCATGTGCTGGATTACCGCAAGGTTCGCAAGATCATCATCGATGAATGCACTGCCGAGCATGTGAACCTGCTCGAAACCCTGATCGGCAAGCTGGCCAACCGGCTGATGCAGTTGCCTGGCGTGCAGGGCGTGCGGGTGAAAATTGCCAAGCTCGAGATTTTTGATGATTGTGAAGTTGCCATTCGGGTCGAAACCGGCCAGTGGTGACCCAAGAAAGCAGCCCATGAACGCCGTTTGGATTGACTCCGAAACCACCGAAGCCCCTACCGCCGCACCCGCGACCGAGCCGGGCCGCGCCCTGAAAATCGAGCGCGAAACCCACAAGCTCGAAAAACGCCTGTGCCGCCAGGTCGGGCAAGCGGTTGGTGATTTCAACATGATCGAGGCCGGCGACCGGGTGATGGTGTGTGTGTCGGGCGGCAAAGACAGTTACGGCATGCTGGACATTTTGCTCAAGCTCAAGGCCCG
>CAMATS010000031.1 GCA_945861195.1 Rhodoferax sp. OV413 | reverse complement strand
CCGGCCTCGCGGCGCTGCTCGCAGTAGTCGCTGTCCGAGCAGACAAACAGCCGGCCGCCCTGGTCGTCCACAATCATTTCGTCCAGGTAGCTGTCCGCTGCGCCACACAGCGCGCAGGCGTGCGACCAGCGCTCGATCTCGAAAGGATGGTCCTCAAAATCAAGGCTGCGCACCCGGGTGTAGGGTGGCACCGCATACAGGCGCTTTTCCCGACCGGCACCAAACAGTTGCAAGGCGGGATTCATGTGCATTTTGGGGTTGTCAAACTTCGGGATAGGCGAAGGTGACATCAGGTAACGCTCATTGACCATCACCGGGTAGTCGTAGGCCCGCGCGATGGCGCCAAGTTGGGCTATGTCTTCGTACAGGCGCACATGCATCAGCCCATACTCACTCAGCGCATGCATCTTGATGGACTCCCGCCGACGCGGCTCCAGCTTGGACAAGGGCTCGGGCATGGGCACCTGGTACACCAAGATCTGAGACGCCGTCAAGGGCTCCTCGGGGATCCGGTGCCGGGTCTGAATCAGCGTCGCGTCCCGGGTTTTTTGGGTGGTCGCCACACCAGTGGTGCGGGCAAAGAAACGCCGGATGTTGACCGCATTGGTGGTGTCATCGGCGCCCTGGTCGATCACCTTGAGCACGTCGCTGCGCCCGATGATGCTGGCGGTGATCTGCACGCCGCCAGTGCCCCAGCCATAGGCGAAAGGCATCTCACGCGAGCCAAACGGCACCTGGTAGCCCGGTACGGCCACCGCCTTGAGCAGGGCCCGGCGAATGCGCTTCTTGGTGCGCTCGTCAAGAAAAGCAAAGTTGTAATGGGACTCGGTCACGACGGTTCCTGGTTCATGGATGTTGCGTCGCCGGCGGCGACATGGCTGGCACGCAGCTTGCGCACCAGGGCAAGCTCCGCCTGAAAGTCCACGTAGTGCGGCAATTTCAGGTGCTGAACGAAGCCAGAAGCCTCCACGTTGTCAGCATGTGCCAGCACAAATTCTTCGTCCTGCGCTGGCGCTACAACGGTTTCGCCCAATTCACCAGCCCGCAGGGCGCGGTCCATCAAGGCCATGGCCATGGCCTTGCGCTCAGCGCCGCCAAAGGCCAGGCCGTAGCCTTGCGTGAACTGCGGCGGGGTCTCGCGGTTACCGCTGAACTGGTTGATCATTTGGCATTCGGTGACTTCGATCTCACCGATGTCCACCTCGAACCCCAGCTCATCAGGCACCACCATCACACTGACCATGCCGCGGCGAATTTCACCGGCAAACGGATGCGAGTTGGCGTAGCCCCGTTGGGTCGAGTAACCCATCGCCAGCAACCATCCTTCGTCGCTGCGTGCTAGCGCCTGCAGGCGCTGGGCACGGTCGGCGGGGAACATCAACGGACTGCGGGTCAGGTCGCCAGGCTCAGTGCCCGCAAGCGGCGCCGGCGTCTCGAGTAAGCCTTCGTGCGCCAACAAGTCGTTGATGCGCGGCACCACTGGCTCCGGGGCGCTGTCTGGGCTCTCGGCCGTTTGGGCCACCGAAGCTGCGGCATCGTCCCCCTCTTCTGCCAACAAGGCGAAGTCCAACAAGCGCTGGGTGTAGTCGTACGTCGGACCCAGCAATTGACCGCCAGGCACGTCCTTGAACGCGGCCGAGATGCGCCGGCTCAAGGTGATGCGTGCCGTATCCAGCGGCTGGGTGTAGCCCAGGCGCGGCAGGGTCGTGCGGTAGGCCCGCAACAGGAAGATGGCCTCGACCAAGTCGCCACTGGCCTGCTTGATGGCCAGCGCTGCCAGCTCGGGGTCGTAGAGCGAGCCCTCGGTCATCACGCGGTCCACCGCCAGGGACAGCTGGGACCGAATCTGCGCGACGCTTAGCGCCGCCAGGCGGGTATCACCCCGGCGCTGCTGGTCCAGCAAACGCCATGAGCCCTCGATGGCGGCAGCGCCGCCCTTGACTGCAACATACATATCAGCGCTCCGGGTTAGGTTGCACCTGCGTGCTACGGGGCAAGCCGATGGCCCACTCTGCGCAGGTCAAGACCATGTCCACACCCTGTGGAAACCTGGCCTGGTTGGCCTGGCATTGGCGCCAGAAATCTGCCGACAGCCCGGCCAGGCTAAGCAAGGTGACATGCTCGATGCCAGGCCCGCGCCAAGCCTGTGGCAGCCCCCCCTCAAACGCCGGCAGCTCCATCAACAGCGTGGTTGATTGCTCGGGTGCCGCCGGGCTGCCCTGCGCGAAATCGGCGAGGCAAGGGATCTGGTCCAGGTCGGTGACCACGGCAAAGGCGGCAGCTTGTAGATGGTCTGCCAATGGCGCACCGGTATGAAAACGCAGCCACGGCGCCAGGCCGGCATCATCGTTCTGCCACCAGACCGCGGTTTCATCGTCGGCCAGACTCAGCAAGAGCCGCGCCATGGCGCCGCCCAGTGCAACACCAGGTAAAGCGGGTCCCAGCCAGCGGGCCTGACCCGGGCGGGCCATGGCGTCAAGCAGGGCGCGAAAGCTGTGCTGGCTGTCATGCACACCGTCAGCCAATCCACCGGCGAGATGGCGCTGGTTCATGATTCGCCTCGCACCAGAGTGAAGAACTCAACCTTGGAATCAGCCACCTGTTGTTGGCGGGACTGGCGCTGTTGTCGTTGCGCCTGCGCCAGGGGTTCGATCAGGGTCTGCTGCAGGCGGTCATGTTGCTGCGGGTCCTGCAACAGGGCGTCGAATAGGGCGGCAAGTTTGGCACGAGGCTTGTCCCGGCCAAGGGCGCAGGAGACACCCAGGGGACCCCCCCCCACCCGGACGGCACATCGAACCACACTGGCCTCTCCGAGGTTGAACTGGTTGCCGGTGCCGCCAATCCGCCCGCGCACCATCATCATGCCCACTTCAGGCGGTCTGATGGTGTGAACCTCGGGCAGGGGGCCAAGCGTTGGCAAACAGGCCGCGAGGTCCTCTTGACTGGCGCGGGCCAGCACGGCCAACCAGGCCGGTCTGTCGGCTTGCGGGTGGGCGGGTAACGCAGTTGTCATACAGATGTCTAGATCAGTGGGTAAATTACTTGGCACGGCCTGACGCCGTCTTACGCCAAGGCGCTAGTGCACCGCGGCAACATGAAAGATTTATGACGGTTGAACAATTTCGGTCCTCACTGCAGGGTCGCCGGCGCGGCATATCGGTCTGGCGGCAGATCGCCGACACCCTGAAGGTCGAGATCCAGGACCGGTGCTATGCCGACAGTGGCCGCATCCCGGGGGAGATAGAGCTAGCGGCGCGTTTCGGTGTCAATCGGCATACCCTGCGCCAGGCCGTCGCCGCCCTGCAATCGGAGGGGCTGGTCCGGATCGAACCTGGCCGCGGCACCTTTGTTCAGCATGATGTGCTGGACTACCGTCTGACGCAGCGGACTCGGTTCAATGAAAACCTGCTGCAGCAGGGCCTGTTGCCGGGCCGACAACTGCTGGCAGCACGGTCTGTGACGGCACCGCAGCGAGCTGCACAGGCACCGAGCCTGCCAAAAGGCAGCTTGGTTCTGATGGTGCAGACACTGAACGAGGCCAATGACGAACCAATTGGCTTGGCCACCGCCTACTACCCGGCGCAACGCTTTGACGGCCTGCTGGCCATGCTGACCAAGGACCGACCCACGTCCGATATCCTCAAACACTTCGGGGTGCAAGACTATGTGCGCAAGCTCAGCCGAATAGGCACCAAAATGCCAGACGGTGAAACAGCCCGACTACTGGGTCAACCAGCGAGCCGCCCCCTGTTGTGGGTGGAGAGTACCGATGTCGACCTAGACAAGCTGCCCATCAAATACGGTGAGTGCTATTTTTGCGGTGACCGGGTTCAACTGGTGATTGAGCCGGGAGATCGGCCATGACCATGCGCCACGCTATCTACTATGCGCCAGCCCACAGCTCCCCTTGGTGGACATTTGGCGCCGGCTGGCTGGGGCGGGATGAAACCCACGACGGCACACCGCCTGAGTTTGCAGCGCCGATGCTCCCGGAGCCTGAACGCCGCCGCATCACAAGCCAGGCCCGCCGCTACGGCTTCCACGCCACGCTCAAGGCACCGTTTCACTTGCGCTCGGGGGTCACCCCGGCCGAGCTGCTGGTGCGCGCCCGGTCACTGGCGCAGCGGCTGCGCCCAGTACCACTGTCGCCGCTGCAGGTGCGACGCCTGGGGCCCTATGTGGTGCTGCTAACGCCTGATCATCACACTGCCGCCGCTGATCTGGCCAACGCCTGCGTTACTGAGCTGGACGATCTGCGCCAGCCCTTAACCCCGGACGATCTGGCCCGCCGCCAGCCGGCCACCCTGGATGCGCGCGAACTTGAGCTGCTGCACCGCTACGGCTACCCCCATGTGCTGGAGCGCTTTCGCTTCCACCTAACACTGACAGACCCGGTCAACGAGGCACAGGCAGCCCTGGTGACAGAGGCAGTGTCAGCCCAAGTGGCTCGCCTGAATGCGCAGACGCCGCTGACACTGGACCGCCTGTGCATTTTTGAAGAACCCGCACCAGGACAAGCCTTTCGCCGGGTCCACGACCTGGTGCTCGGGGCATGAGCGGCGTCTGGGTGTTTGTCTGCGGTGCCTCGGGCGCGGGCAAGGACAGCGTGATGGCGTGGGCGAAACAGCGCCTGGCCGAGCGACCCGACATTGTGTTTTCCAGACGGGTGGTGACGCGGGAGGCCCAGCCTGGTGCCGATGACACCGCAGTCACGCCGGCCCAGTTTGATGCCCTGCGCCTGAGCGGCGGCCTGTCCTGGCACTGGCAGGCCCATGGTTTGCGCTATGGCATTGACGCGCACTACGCCTCGGCGGTGCAAGAAGGAAGGGTCGTGGTGGTGAACGGGTCGCGTGAGCACGTGCAAGGCCTGGCAGCTGACGGCGACATCCGGGTGGTTCAGATCCTGGCCGAACCGCAGCAACTGGCAAATAGACTGGAACAGCGCGGCCGGGATGACCCCCAAGCCGTGCACACCAGGCTGACCCGCAATGCCCGCTTTGAAGGCCTGCGTGCCCACTACACGGTATACAACCATGGGGCGCTGGCGGATGCTGGTGAGCGACTCCTGGCCTACCTGACGGATGGGCTCAACACGACGAACTCACAAACCGCTCGCTAAGCACTTAAACCAGTGAGTTGCGGATGCGTGCAGACACCAGGTCAATGACCGATACGGTCACGATGATGATGATCATCACGGCGCAGGTTTCAGCATACTGGAAACCACGGATGATCTCCCAAAGAACGACGCCGATGCCACCGGCACCCACCATGCCAACCACCGAGGCTGAGCGCACGTTCGACTCAAACCGGTACAGGGAATAGGAAATCCACAGCGGCAACACCTGTGGGATCACCCCATAGATGATCTCTTCAAGCGCATTGGCACCGGTCGCCCGAATGCCCTCGACTGGCTGGGCGTCAATCGACTCCACCGCCTCCGAAAACAACTTGGCCAGCACACCGGTGGTGTGCACAAACAGGGCGAGCACGCCCGCAAACGGGCCCAGGCCAACGGCCACAATGAACAGCATGGCAAAGACCATTTCATTGATAGCCCGCGCCGCATCCATCAAACGGCGCACCGGCTGGTGCACCCAACGCGGGGTGATATTAGCCGAGCACAGGAGCCCGAGCGGGACCGCAAAAATCACCGCCAGCACCGTGCCCCACAGAGCAATCTGGATCGTGACCACCATTTCCGTCAGGTAGAGCGGCCACTGGGCAAATTTGGGCGGAAAGAAATCAGCTGCGTAGGTGGCCATGTTGCCTGCGTCACGCACCAAATCCAAAGGCCGCATATCGGCCCCCCGCCATGAACCCGCCAGCACGGCCATCAACAAGGCCCAGGGCAGCAACCCAAGCAAGCTGGTGCGCGGCAGCTTTGTGAAGCTGCTCGGTGTCAAGGGTTTGACGGGCTCTATCATCCGCGCACCCCGTTACGGGGCCTTGCCAAGTGCAGCGAGCTGGCGGTCGATATCAGCCAGTTTTGCCAGCTTGTCAGCCGCTGCGAGGCCAGCATCGGCGTCAATCTTGTTGCGGTCTTTGAACAGTTCCAACTGCCGAATGGGTATCAGTTGGCTATTGGTTGATGGCTTGAAAGACGACAGCTTGGAGAGTCTGTAGAGATTGTCTTTTTCCTGCTGGCTGCCCTTGCCGTAGTTGTAGAAAAAATCCTTGACCTTGCCCTTAAGTGGCTCGGCCATGTCTTTGCGAATTACCAACGGATCCGAAGGGATCAGCGGCGATGTCCAGATCACCCGGATATCGTTAAACTTCTCTGGCAACCGGTCTTTAATCTTGTCCAGGTTTTCGCTGTTGTTGGTCGCCACATCCACCTGCTTGTTGGCCACGGCGAGGGCGTTGCTCTCATGGTTGGCGCCACGCGACACCTTGAAGAAGGTCTTGGGGTCAATCTTGTTCTGCGAAAACACGTAGTAGCCAGGCACCAAAAAGCCCGAGGTTGAATTGGGATCGCCGTTGCCAAAAGACAGACTTTTACCTTGCTTGAGCATGTCATCAAGGCTCTTGATCGGGCTATCCTTGTGCACGATCAGGTGTGAGTAGTAGCCCAATGTGCCATCGGCATTGATCAGCTGTGCAAAGACCTCACCACTGGCACGGTCCACCGCCTCCATGGCCGACTTGTTGCCAAACCAGGCTACGTGAACCTTGTTGAAGCGCATGCCTTCGATGATGCCAGCGTAGTCCGAGGCAAAAAAACCATTGACCTTCATGCCCAACTTCTTGGCCATGTCATCTAGCACCGGTTGCCAGTCGGACTTGAGGTTTTGGGACGACTCGGTTGAGATGATGCCGAAATTGATTTCTTTCAACTCTTGTGCCAGAGCAACCACCGGCAGTGCGGCCATCAGCGTAGCGCTGGCGAAACAGACGATGACTTTTTTCAACATGGGGTTTCCTTATAAATTCAAACGGCGGGGGCAACGGGGACTCAGGCCGCTTAGGTCAGCGCGACCGGCACATCAAACCGCTCTGGCCGATGCGCCCGCTTTGGGCTTTGCAGCACGGAGATGTGATCACCGAGCGACAAGATGTCATCGGCCTCTGCGCCATAGAGATCGCGCAAAAGCTCAGGGGTGAGCGCCGTTGACGGACCGTCGTACACGACACGCCCCTGGTTCAGCGCAATGGTGCGCGGGCAATATTTCATCGCCACGTTGACCTGATGCAGGGATACGACCACCGTGCAGCCGTCTTCCTGATTGACGCGCTGCAGAATGTCCATCACCTTGCGCGAGGACTCTGGGTCTAGCGAGGCTATCGGCTCATCAGCAAGAATGACTTTGGCGCCCTGAACCAAGGCCCTGGCAATCGCCGCCCGTTGCTGCTGACCGCCAGACAAGGTTGAGGCCCGTTGGTTGCAGCAATCCGCTATACCAACACGTTGCAGGGCCGCAAGGCCGCGGGCCACCTCGGCCGGCGTAAACCGGCGCATCAGGCTACGCCACAGGGGCACACGGTGCAGGGTGCCGACCAGCACGTTGACCATCACGGTCAGCCGGTCGACAAGGTTGAACTGCTGAAAGACGAAACCAATACCTGCCCGGATCCCACGTATGTCATGCGCTATTCGGCCATTTTTTTGCACCGACCGGCCGTGAATGCTTATCTCACCGGCGCTGGTGTGATCCGCAGCCATCAATCCAGCCAGGTGTCTCAACAGGGTGGACTTGCCCGACCCGGAGGCGCCAATCAAGGCCACCATCTCGCCCGAGTGGATGTTGATCTCGATGTTCTGAAGTGCCTGACGGCCGCTGGAAAAAGTCTTGCTTAATTCACGGGTCCGGATGGCGAGCGGCTGAGTGTGACGCAAATTCATCTTTTGAATCTAGTCGGTCAATATGACGAAACCATGACTCTTGCGGGCAAGCCGTAGCAGCCCACGATGCTGTGCGGTGGATGAAATGCCCAACTCCAAGGTTGGCGTTTCGGTCACCCGAGTGTCACGCAGGGTTTTTAAACTGTGTGCCTTTAACCAGGGACCAAAATGACGAGCCAATTATTTAACAACCGTCGTGAATTCATCATCAGAGCAGCCTCTGTATCAGCGGCTTTATCAGCCGGCTCGGTGCTCTCGGCCTGCGGTGGCGGCGACACGATGGTGCAATTCAATTACGGGGTCGCCAGCGGCGACCCTTTGGCAGACCGCGTGATGCTTTGGACGCATGCAAAATATGAAGGGCTGGTTGAGAATGTGCATCTTCTGTACCAAGTCGCCAGCGACGCGGCGTTCACCAATATCGTGAGCTTCGGGTCGGTCGTAGCGAGCGAGGCCACCGGCTACACGGCCAAGGCCGACGCTTTGGGCCTGGCCCCAGGGCTTGAATACTATTTCCGGTTTTCCTGTGGCCGATGGGTTTCCGCCGTAGGCCGCACGCGCACACTGCCAGCCAGTAACGTCAGCGAGGTTAAGTTCGCAGTTTTTTCGTGCTCCAACTACGCATTTGGTTTCTTCAATGTGTATGGCGAAGCCAGTAACTCAGACGCGCAATACGCCTTGCACCTGGGCGATTACATTTATGAGTACAAGGACGGAGAGTACCCAAGCACGCCAATCGCTGGGCGCAACCATGTTCCCAGCACAGAGATTTATTCCTTGGCCGACTACCGGGCACGCCATGCACAGTACAAATCTGATGTCAACCTCAAACGCCTGCACGGTCGCATGCCAGTCATCGCTGTTTGGGACGACCATGAAATCGCGAATGATGCCTACCAGACAGGCGCGGAAAACCACACTGAAGGAGCAGAGGGCGCGTTTGTTAACCGCAAGGCTGCGGCCATACAGGCATACCATGAATGGCTGCCAATCCGTACCGGTGCAGACCAATCTGTCATTTACCGCAGCTTCAACTTTGGCGCCCTGCTGTCTTTGCATATGCTCGACACGCGTTTGGTTGGGCGCGACAAGCAGTTGGCGCAGGCTGATTTGTCGACAGCGTCCGGCCAAGCCACTTGGCAGTCGCCCGCCCGCCAGTTGCTAGGAACAACCCAGACATCGTGGCTGCAAAATGCCATGGCCGCGTCATCTGCCAAATGGCAAGTGTTGGGGCAGCAGGTTGTGATGGCCTCAACTTGGCTACCAGTCAGCGTACAACTGAAGTTCCAAGCTTATTTTGCAGCACCTAATGCCACCACAGTAACCGGCATCATCAACGAGGTGGCTGCTTACAAGGCCGCCTACAGCCTGAATGGCGCTAGTGCCTACATTTCTGCTAGCAACCCGGCCATACCCTACAACCTGGATGCCTGGGATGGCTATTTGGCTGCGCGCGAGACAGTGTTGCAGTCCTTTGCCAGTGTTGCCGCCCTGTCGCCAGCAATAGGAAAGAAACTGGTGGTCTTGTCGGGAGATACGCATAACGCTTGGCACACGAACCTGACGCTGCTCAACGGCACCAAAATTGGCGAAGAATTTGCTACCGCCTCGGTCAGTGCACCGGGTTGGGAGGCTTACTTTCCAACACTGACCGGCACGATCAAGAGCCTGTTTGAGGACACCACCGCAATCAGCCGTGTGCAATGGATGGACCCCTCCCGGCGCGGCTATCTCAAGATGAGCTTTACCTCGGCTGCTGCAAAGGGTGAATGGATTTTCATTGATACCGTCAGCAGCGGCACTTACGCCGTGGCAAGCCCCGCAGCCAGCGAAGTGCGCAGCTTCTTGGCCTAAGGGCTGCGCCACAGGCCACCTGGAGCGTTGCTCCGGGTGGCCTGTGGCTTGCTGGCGATCAAGCTGCCAGTGGCGCCAGAGTCTTTGTGTAGAGCGAGGCGCCAGCCAAGTCCTTCAGGGTGACGGTCATGGCTTGGGTCTTGGCGTCGATGTCGACCTGGCCGAAAAACTGCATGCCGTTGGTCGGTGGGGCGTTTACTTCGGTCGGGGCCTTTTGGTACATCACCTGCATGCCAAAAGTGGCGTCGGTTTTGTTGGGGCCAAAACCGCCAGCATTGAGCGGGCCGGACACAAATTCCCAAAAAGGTGAGAAGTCAGCAAACTTGGCTTGGGCCGGGTCAAAGTAATGGGCGGCGGTGTAGTGCACATCGGCCGTCAGCCACACCTCGGAATGACCCGCCTAAGGCGCTTTGCAAGCTGTGTTTCGCAGCCCAACCATCGCAACGGCGTCATCAAAGCTTCACCTGGCCGACACAAAATTCAACTCACGCGAGCCTGATTCGCGCCACCCACCAGGCCTACAGTTCATGCCCGCTTTTCAACGAGTGATTTTTTTCGCAAAGCCCATTGCGCCATGGCTGGCTGCTGCCTACACCGGGCTGTTGACCCTGATGCTGCCGCTCTCGCCCTTGTGTGCGAGTTTGGTTTTTGGAAGATGGAAATACCTGCGCGATTACAGCGGCTTTATCCGCAGGATGCGCATCCACATTGGAGCACTGCGCGAAGGGCCGGCCCGACACTATTTTGAGGATGTGATGGGCCGGGCGAGCGCGGTGCCGCAAGAAATCGCTGGCTCCTGCGTTCAGTGCGGCAACTGCTGCATGGACAAGCGCTGTGTGTTTTTGGAGCCAATCGCGGATAACCGCTTTCAATGCGGTATTTACCACTCACCTTTCAGGCGATTTTCCAATTGCGGCTCGTTTCCCCTGAACGCCCACGACATTCAGCGCTACGCCTGTCCAAGCTACCACGTGGTGCGCTTTGTGCCAAAGCCCCAGTGAGCAGGGGGCTGCGCATGCCGGCGGGTTTTCACCTGATCATTGCCGCCCAATTTGCCTCAGCACTCGCAGACAATGGTCTGCTGATCGTCACGATCGCACTTCTTCTGGAGCAGGGGCAGCCAGCCTGGTGGGCGCCTATGCTCAAGTTTGTGTTCACCCTGTCTTATGTAGTTTTTGCACCGTTTGTTGGGCCGTTGGCTGACGCCGTTCCTAAAGCACGGCTGATGGCCTGGATGAATGGGGTCAAGGTCATCGGAGTGTTAGCGCTACTGTTGGGCTTCAATCCCCTGCTGGCCTTCACGATTGCCGGGCTGGGGGCGGCCGCCTATGCGCCGGCCAAATACGGCCTCGTCACAGAGATTGTTCCACCGGCGGGCCTGGTGAGAGCCAACGGATGGGTGGAGGTGTCGGTGGTTTGTGCTGCCCTGCTGGGCGCGGTACTCGGTGGCCTGTTGGTCAATGCCAGCGTGGTGCAAACACTGCAGGCACTGTTGCCTGACGCTCTGCGCGGCAGCTCTGCGCTTTTTCCATCGCTGCTCGTACTGTTGATGGTTTACGGGCTGGCCAGTCTGCTCAATATGGGCATTCCGCACAGTGGGGCCCTCTACCCCGCCAGCGCCGGCTCGCCGCTGGCGCTGGTGAAAGATTTCTGGCGCGCCAACCGCCTGCTCTGGCGTGATGCGGAGGGTGGCCTGTCGCTGGCGGTAACCACGATTTTTTGGGGTCTTGGCGCAACCCTGCAGTTTGTCGTTTTGAAGTGGGCAGCAGATGTGCTCGCGCTGCCTTTGGACCAATCAGCTTATCTGCAGGCGGCGGTGGCCCTTGGCGTGGTGGCGGGTGCTGCGCTGGCCGGGCGCTGGATTGCGCTGCATCAAGCCAAGCAGGTGCTGCCAGCCGGGATTGTGCTGGGGTTGATGATGCCAGTGATCGCCCATGTTGAGGTGATTTCTTGGGCGCTGTGTTTACTGGCCAGTGTCGGCCTGGTGGGCGGCCTGCTGGTGGTGCCACTGAATGCGCTTCTACAGCACCGCGGGTTTGTTCTTCTGAGTGCAGGCCGTTCCGTGGCAGTCCAGGGGTTCAATGAGAACCTCAGTGTTTTGTGCATGCTGGGCTTGTATGCGGTATTGGTTGCCGCCGAGATGCCGATTGTTCCGCTGATGACCCTGTTTGGTTTGAGCACTGCCGTGGCAATGGCTTACTTGTTTCGTCAAAGCCTCAGGTCTGTCCCAGCGCGTAGCCTTTAGTTTGTCTTGATACCTCGATCTGCGCACGGTCCATCACCTCATACAACACGGCTTCAAAATTTTGCACGATGCGCTTCCAGTCTAGCTCCAGCGCGGTGCGGCGGGCCTCGATGCCGATGCGCATGCGCAGACCCGGCTCGGCCGCAAGCGCGACCGCAGCGCGCACAAATGCCTCGCTGTCGCCGAGTGGTGCGACCCGGCCGTTGATGCCGTCTTTGATCAAATCTGCCGCAGCAGCGTAATCGAAAGCCAATACCGGCAGACCGCTGGCCATGGCCTCAGTAGTGACATTGCCAAAAGTTTCGGTGACGCTGGGCATCAAAAACAAATCGGCCGAGGCATAGTGCTCTGCCAGGGCCTGCCCGCGCAATTGCCCGGCAAACAGGGCGCCTGGGTACTTGGCTTGCAGTTCTTCGCGCATCGGCCCGTTGCCCACCAGTACCAAGCGGGCATGGGGGTAGCGGTGCTCGATGGCCTCAAAAGCCCGCAGCAAAAGCGCCAGGTTTTTTTCTGGCGCCAATCGGCCGACGCAAACCACAGCCAAGCCTTCGGGCCCGAGGCCCCAACGGGC
>CAMATS010000030.1 GCA_945861195.1 Rhodoferax sp. OV413 | reverse complement strand
AGGCTGCGGGCCAGCCATGGCTTTTCGGCCAAACGTTGGGCCTCAAAGGCGCGAATTTTATCGGCGTGGCGCAGGGTCAGGCCGATGTCGTCGAAACCGTTGATCAGGCAGTACTTGCGAAATGCTTGAACCTCAAATGGCAGCTCCTGCCCATCCGGCTTGAGAACCACTTGGCGCTGCAGGTCAATGGTCAGGCTGTAGCCTGGAAAGGCCGCCGACTCATCGAACAGTGCGCTTACCTGCGCTTCTGGCAACACAATTGGCAACAGTCCATTTTTGAAGCTGTTGTTGAAAAAAATATCTGCGTAACTCGGGGCGATGATGGCGCGAAATCCGAATTGGTCAAGCGCCCAAGGCGCATGCTCGCGTGACGAGCCGCAGCCAAAATTCTTACGCGCCAGCAGGATGCAGGCCCCTTGGTAGCGGGCCTGGTTGAGCACAAAGTCGGGGTTTGGGCGGCGGCTATTGGGGTCCTGCCCAGGGTAACCGGGGTCAAGGTAGCGCCACTGGTCAAACAGATTTTGGCCAAATCCGGTTTTTCGGATCGACTTGAGAAACTGTTTGGGAATGATGGCATCGGTATCAACATTTTCCCGGTCCATCGGAGCCACAAGGCCTTTGAGCGTGTCAAATTTTTGCATAGGGGTCGCTGCTCAGGCAAACTGCCGGGTGTCGACAAAATGGCCATGGATGGCCGCGGCGGCGGCCATGGCTGGGCTGACCAGGTGGGTGCGCCCACCGGCCCCTTGGCGGCCCTCAAAATTACGGTTGCTGGTCGAGGCGCAGCGTTCGCCGGGCTCGAGTCGGTCGGCATTCATGGCCAGACACATGGAGCAGCCCGGTTCGCGCCATTCAAAGCCGGCAGCGCGAAAAATCTCGTGCAGGCCCTCCTGTTCAGCTTGCGCCTTGACCAGGCCAGAGCCAGGAACCACCATGGCCAGTTTGATATTTTTGGCCACTTTTCGCCCAAGCTTGCGCACCACCGCTGCGGCTTCGCGCATGTCTTCAATGCGGCTGTTGGTGCATGAGCCGATGAAGACCTTGTCGACATAGAGGTCGTTGAGCGCCTTGCCGGGCTCTAGGCCCATGTAGGCGAGAGCCCGTTCGATGGCGCTGCGTTTGCTGGCGTCTTTTTCTTTGTCTGGGTCGGGCACCCGGCTGTCGATGCCGAGCACCATCTCGGGGGAGGTGCCCCAGGTCACCTGGGGGATCAATTGGCTTGCATCGAGTTCGACCAAGGCGTCGAAATTGGCATCCGCGTCAGAGTGCAGGGTTTTCCAGTAAGCCACTGCCTGTTCCCACTCCAGCGTTGCCGCAACGCCAGACGCCAGCTGGCCGGGGGCCAGCGGTCGACCCCGCACATAGTCAATGGTTTTGTCGTCGACCGCCACCAGGCCGGCCCGGGCGCCAGCCTCGATGGCCATATTGCACACCGTCATGCGGCCTTCCATGCTCAGCGCACTGATTGCCTTGCCGCCGAATTCGATGGTGTACCCGGTACCGCCAGCGGTGCCAATTCGGCCGATGATGGCCAGCACGATATCTTTGCCGCTGCAGCCGCGTGCCAATGTGCCACTCACCCGGACCAACATGTTTTTGGCTTTTTTTGCCAGCAGGGTCTGGGTCGCCAAGACATGCTCGACTTCACTGGTTCCGATGCCGTGCGCTAAAGCACCGAAGGCGCCGTGGGTAGAGGTGTGCGAGTCGCCGCAGACCACCGTCATGCCAGGCAGGGTGGCACCGTTTTCCGGGCCGATCACATGCACGATGCCCTGGCGTTTGGACAAAAACGGAAAATAAGCCGCAGCACCAAATTGCTGCATATTGCTGTCCAAGGTCATCACCTGCTCTCTGCTGGTGGGGTCGGTGATCCCCGCATAGCCCTGTTCCCAGCCTGTGGTCGGCGTGTTGTGGTCCGCTGTGGCGACGATGGAACTGTTGCGCCAGACCGTGCGGCCAGCCTGACGCAGACCCTCAAAGGCTTGCGGGCTGGTAACCTCGTGCACCAAGTGGCGGTCTATGTAGAGGATGGCTGTGCCATCTTCCTCGGTGTGGACAACGTGCGCGTCCCACAGCTTGTCGTACAGGGTGCGTCCCATGGTTTTCCTTCGTGTTACTGCATTTTAAGCGGCTGCCGCTACCCTGTTCTCACACGACGCCATAACCCGGGGCCCAAGTCCGGCGGGCCTGAGCGCCAATCAGCCCCCTTTGATTTTGCTGGATGCTGACTTTCGCGCTGTCAACGCTGCGCAATCGGCAGCACATCGCGGCGGGTCGAGCCTGAAAAAAGCTGGCGCGGACGGCCAATTTTGTATTCGGGGTCGCCGATCATTTCATTGAGCTGGGCAATCCAGCCGACCGTGCGGGCCAGCGCAAAAATAGCGGTGAACAGGCTCACCGGTATGCCAATGGCGCGCTGGACGATGCCAGAATAGAAGTCGACATTGGGATAGAGCTTGCGCTGCACAAAGTAGTCGTCTTCCAGGGCAATTTTCTCCAGTGCCATCGCCAGCTTGAATAAGGGGTCATTTTCCAGGCCCAGCGAGGCCAGCACTTCCTTGCAGGTCTCTTGCATCAACTTGGCGCGTGGGTCGTAGTTTTTGTAAACACGGTGACCAAAGCCCATGAGTTTGACACCCGAATTTTTGTCTTTGACCTGCTCCATGAATTGGCCCACCTTGGCAATCCCACCCATCGCCTGTATGTCTTCGAGCATGTTCAGGCAGGCTTCATTGGCGCCCCCGTGGGCCGGACCCCACAAGCAGGCCACGCCTGCCGCAATTGCTGCAAAGGGGTTGGTGCCAGAACTGCCGCACAGGCGCACAGTCGAGGTGGAGGCGTTTTGTTCATGGTCGGCATGCAGAACAAAAATACGGTCGAGTGCCCGCTCTATCACCGGGTTGACCACATAGTCCTCGCAGGGCGTGGCAAACATCATGTGCAAAAAGTTGCCCGCATAGCTCAGGCTGTTCTTTGGGTACATATAGGGCTGGCCGGCACTGTATTTGTAGGCCATGGCCACCAGCGTTGGCATTTTCGCGATCAAACGCAGGGCCGATATATCCCGGTGCTCGGGGTTGTGGATGTCGGTGCTGTCATGGTAGAAGGCCGACAGCGCGCCAACCAGACCAGTCATGATGGCCATTGGATGAGCATCACGGCGAAAACCACGCAGAAAGAATTGCATTTGCTCGTTGACCATGGTGTGGTAAGTCACGCGCTGGGTGAACTCGGCCTTGGCAGCGATGTCAGGCAGGCGCCCGTATAAAAGCAAGTGGCAGGTTTCCATGAAATCGCAGGTGGTTGCCAACTGCTCGATCGGGTAGCCGCGGTACAGTAACTCGCCTTTGTCGCCGTCAATGTAGGTGATCGCCGACTGGCATGCTGAGGTCGACAAAAACCCGGGGTCATAGGTGAACATGCCGGTTTGGGCATACAGCTTGCGGATGTCAATCACATCGGGCCCAACAGTGCCCCGGTAGACTGGTAAATCGATGCTGGCGCTGCCGTTACTGAACGATAAGGTAGCTTTGTTGTCAGCGAGTTTCATTTAAAGCCTTTCAAGGGGTTGTCTCAACATAGCCAAAATTTCACGGGTGTCAGTGCGATCCAGCGCAGCATCGATTTGCCCCAAGGACTTGCGCGCCAACTGCAGATCCAACAAGTCCCGGTCGCCCAAATCCATCAGATCGCCCAGGGCCTGTGCTTGGCTGCGGGTCAGGGTACTCTCGAAGCGATTAAAAAATCGCTCAATCAATAAATCGTTCTCAAGCAAGCCGCGTCGGCAGCGCCAGCGAAGCTTGCTCAAACCTCGTTGATCAAGCAATTCTTCCATGTAGCCTCGCTGTCATATCGCCTTCAAACGGTGCGCAGCACCATCATCTCCTTGATTTTCCCGATGGCCCGGGTGGGATTGAGTCCCTTGGGGCAAACATCGACGCAATTCATGATGGTATGGCACCGGAACAGGCGATAGGGATCTTCCAGATTGTCGAGCCTCTCTGCAGTGGCTTCGTCACGGCTGTCAGCGATAAAGCGGTAGGCTTGCAACAGCCCGGCAGGACCGACGAACTTGTCTGGATTCCACCAAAAACTTGGGCAACTGGTGGAGCAACTGGCGCAGAGTATGCATTCGTACAGGCCGTTGAGTTCTTCCCGCTCCTCAGGGCTTTGCAGGCGTTCTTTCTCTGGCGGGACGGCATCGTTGATCAAGTAGGGCTTGATGGAGTTGTACTGCTTGAAAAATTGGGTCATGTCCACAATCAGATCGCGGATCACCGGCAGACCTGGCAGGGGCTTGAGCACGATGGTCCCGGACAGGGTGCGCATATTCGTCAGGCAGGCCAAGCCATTTTTGCCGTTGATGTTCATGGCGTCTGAGCCGCAAACGCCTTCCCTGCAAGAGCGACGAAAGGAGATGGCCGGATCAATTGCTTTGAGCTTCATCAGGGCATCAAGCAGCATGCGCTCGCTGCCGTCAAGCTCCACCTCGATGGTTTGCATGTAGGGCTTGGCGTCCTGGTCGGGGTCGTAGCGGTAAATTTTGAAAGTACGTTTACTCATGGTTGGTTCCGGCTGGTTGGCGTCTGGGCGTCAGAGGCGACGGCTGTCTTGGCCATTGAATTCAAAATGTGCGTACCTTTAATTCAACTGTCGCCACAGTCAAGGGCTTCATCTGCACCGGTTTGTAGCTCAGCCGATTGCCTTCGCGGTACCACAGGCTGTGTTTATGCCATTCGCTGTCGTTGCGGCCGTTTGGATACTCCGGGCAGTCACCATAGTCGTCAACGCTGTGCGCGCCCCGGCTTTCATGGCGCGCCGCCGCCGACACCATGGTGGCCTCGGCGGCTTCGATCAGGTTCTCAACTTCCAGGGCCTCAATGCGGGCCGTGTTGAAGACCCTAGATTTGTCCTTCAGGTTGATTGAATTGACCCGCTGGCGCAGATCGGCCACTTTGGCCACACCCTCGTCCATGCTGGCCTGGGTGCGAAAAACGCCGGCATGCTGCTGCATGGTGGCGCGCAGTTCGTTGGCGACATCCTGCGCGTATTCTCCTGTGCTTGCATGGTCTAGGCGGGAGAGGCGAGTCAGGGTGCGCTCGGCGGCATCTGCTGGCAGGGGCTTGTGCGTCCGGTTGCTGTTGTTGAACTCGACGATGTGATTACCTGCCGCCCGACCGAACACCAGCAAGTCGAGCAGTGAGTTGGTGCCCAAACGGTTGGCGCCGTGCACACTGACGCAGGAGCACTCGCCCACCGCATACAGGCCGTTGACCACCTCGTTGTGTCGGCCATTGGCCTGAACCACCACCTGGCCGTGGATATTGGTGGGAATGCCGCCCATCTGGTAGTGGATTGTGGGCACCACAGGTATGGGTTCCTTGGTGATGTCGACATTGGCAAAGTTATGCCCGATCTCAAGCACCGAGGGCAGTCGCTTCATGATGGTGTCTACGCCCAGATGGTCGAGCTTGAGCAGCACATGGTCTTTATTTGGACCGCAGCCCCGCCCTTCCTTGATTTCTTGGTCCATGGAACGCGAGACGAAGTCGCGCGGCGCCAGGTCTTTGAGCGTGGGCGCGTAGCGTTCCATGAAGCGCTCACCCAGGCTGTTGAGCAAAATGGCGCCCTCCCCGCGGCAGCCCTCGGTGAGCAGCACGCCCGCACCGGCAACCCCCGTGGGGTGGAACTGCCAGAACTCCATGTCCTCCAACGGAATTCCGGCCCGTGCGGCTAAGCCGAGCCCGTCACCCGTGTTGATGTACGCGTTGGTGGACGCGGCAAAGATGCGCCCGGCCCCGCCCGTGGCCAGCAGTGTGGTTTTTGCCTCCAGGATGTGAAGGTCCCCGGTTTCCATCTCCAGCGCGGTCACTCCCAAGACGTCGCCATCGGCGTCCCGGACCAGGTCGAGCGCCATCCATTCGACAAAAAAACTGGTTCTGGCCTTGATGTTTTGTTGGTAGAGCGTGTGCAACATCGCATGGCCAGTGCGGTCCGCTGCTGCGCAGGCTCGCTCAACCGCTTTTTCGCCATAGTTCGCCGTATGCCCACCAAACGGCCTTTGGTAGATGGTTCCGTCCGGGTTACGGTCAAAAGGCATGCCCATGTGCTCGAGGTCATAAACCACCTTGGGCGCTTCACGGCACATGAATTCGATCGCATCCTGATCGCCTAGCCAATCGGAGCCTTTGATCGTGTCGTAAAAATGGTAGTGCCAGTTGTCCTCGTTCATGTTGCCCAGCGATGCGCCAATGCCGCCCTGGGCCGCCACCGTGTGGGAGCGGGTCGGAAAAACCTTGCTGAGCACTGCCACATTCAGGCCAGCGCGCGCGAGTTGCAGCGAGGCCCGCATACCTGAGCCGCCAGCGCCCACAATGACGACATCAAATTTTCTTCTGGTTACGGAGTAAGTCATGGATTTTTAAAAACTGTGAGACTGGGTGGGGCCGCCGCGCTGGTTTTCTTTACAAACGCCACAGGACCTGGATAGACCAGCCGGCGCAGCCGACCAGCCAGACCAGCGAAAGTACCTGCAAGGACAGCCGCAGTGCCAGCGGTTTGATGTAGTCCATCCAGATATCGCGCACGCCAACCCATGCGTGGTAGAGCAGGGCAAGAATCACTGTGAAGGTGATGACCTTCATCCACTGGGCTGAGAAAATGCCGGCCCACTTGACATAGTCAATGCTGCCCTTGAACAGCAGCAGTTGCGCCAGCACCAGGGCGGTAAACAAGGCCATCAGGACTGCTGTGACCCGTTGAGCCAGCCAGTCTCGCAGGCCGTAATGCGCACCCACGACGATGCGCTTGGAGCCGTAATTCACTGCCATGCTTAATCCTCTTTCAGTACAGGCCGAATAATTTGAGTCCCAGCACCAGCGTCAAGCCCGAGCCCAGGGCCAGCGTGGCGACGGCCGATGATCGACCAAACTCCTTGTCTACTGAATGCCGTATGTCCATCCACAGGTGGCGCAGACCGGCGATCAGGTGGTGTAAAAAGGCCCAAATCAAGACCAGCGCGAGCAGCTTCCAGGCGACACCGGGCAGTCCTAACATGCCGGAGTCGAACACGGCGGTGAACCTGGCGAATGAAATTTCCGATGACACCGACACATCGAACAGCCAGATCACGAAGGGCATCAGGACAAACATCAGGGCGCCACTGATACGGTGCAGTATCGAAACCCAGCCGGCCGGCGGCAGTCGGTATGTGGGCAGGTCTTTGAAGGCGTTGATGTTGCGAAATTCAGCTCGCTGTCTGGGCGTGACGGTGTCAGTCATGTTGGCTTTCTTGGGTCGCTGCGTCAGCTTTGTTCGATTCGGCTTGAACAAATTCTATTGCAATGCAGCAGATCAGGCTCGGCCGGCGCGATAGCCACTGGCAAGTCGCACTGCTGAACTCAATTCAAGGCATTGCGATAGTAATGGGTGTCGGTGACATACAAGCCCCGGCGCAGCTCCATAGGGGTGTCGTTGTAAGTGAAGGCGGTTCGCTCAACACTCAGCAGCGGGGTTGCCACGGCGACATCAAGCAAAAAACTGTCGCTTGCGCTGGCAAGAACAGCGCGTATTTTTTCGTCCGCCCGAACCATGCGTATGCCGAATTCAGCCTCGAACATGGCGTACATGGGCCCCTGGTCTTGGCGCAAGCGCTCGGTGGTCAGACCTTTGAAGGGGGCGCCTGGCAACCAGATGTCCTCCAGAATCGTGGGCTTGCCAGCAAAGTGCAGCACGCGCTGAATGCGCAGCACCGGCTCGCCAGTGCGCACGGCCAGGTGTCGCGCGACATCGGCAGGCGCCCGCAAGCGTTTGCAGTCCACAATCTGGCGTTGCGCCTGGCCTTGGCTGCTGGCGTCGCCCTTGTCTGGCATGAGCTTAAGGAAGCGGTATTGCACCTGATGCTCAGCATGGGTGGCTACAAAGGTGCCCCGGCCTTGGCGCCTGATCAGCAGGTTGTCGGCGGCAAGCTCATCGATGGCTTTGCGAACCGTGCCCTGGCTAACCCGAAATCGCGCCGCAAGCTCGATTTCGCTGGGGATCAGTTCGCCGGGTTTCCATTCGCCCAAACGCAGGCCGTTGAGTAGCAGGCTCTTGATTTGTTGGTACAAGGGGCTGAAGGCGGGCGCCAACGCTGCTTCACCCGGACCCGGGGGCATGCCTGAGCCCTGGGCAGTGGTTCCGTTTGAGGGGGTGGTGCTTGGGGACATGGGAATGACAGGTTAAGGCCTGCTTAAGTCGGTTGAGATCATATCTTATATAAGACACAAGACAATTTGCGCCCTGCCAGTTTTCCGGATTACACTATTTGCCGCTCGGGTCCGCCCGCCTCTCGGCCGATACGCCCTCGATTCAATCAATTCTGGAGTTTTCATCATGAGCAAAAAGCCTGTTCGTGTTGCCGTGACCGGTGCTGCCGGCCAAATCGGTTACGCCGTCCTGTTTCGTATTGCCTCGGGTGAGATGTTGGGCCGCGATCAGCCGGTGATTCTCGAACTGCTCGAAGTGCCTCTGGAAAAGCCGCAGCAGGCCTTGCAAGGCGTGATGATGGAGTTGCAGGATTGCGCCTTCCCCTTGCTCGCCGGCATGCGTGCCCATGGCGACCCCATGACGGCCTTTCAGGATGTTGATTACGCCCTGCTGATTGGTTCACGTCCGCGCGGGCCCGGCATGGAGCGCGCCGAACTGCTGGCTGTGAATGCCGAGATCTTCACGGCGCAGGGCAGGGCGCTCAATGCAGTTGCCAACCGCAATGTCAAAGTGCTGGTGGTGGGTAACCCGGCCAACACCAATGCTTACATCGCCATGAAAAGTGCGCCGGACCTGCCGCGCAAGAACTTCACGGCCATGCTGCGGCTGGATCACAACCGCGCCTTGAGCCAACTCGCGCAGAAAACAGGCAAGCCGGTCTCAGCGATTGAAAAACTGGTGGTCTGGGGCAACCATTCGCCCACCATGTACGCCGATTACAGGTTTGCCAGCATTGGGGGTCAGAGTGTCAAAGACAGCATCAATGACCACGACTGGAACATCAATACCTTTTTGCCGACGGTGGGTAAACGCGGCGCGGCGATCATTGCTGCGCGGGGCGTGTCATCTGCCGCCTCGGCGGCGAACGCGGCCATTGACCACATGCGAGACTGGGCGCTCGGCACCAATGGCAAATGGGTCACGATGGGGATCGCCTCCGACGGTCAGTATGGCATCCCCAAAGACACCATGTTTGGTTTTGCCGTGACCTGTGAGGGTGGTGAGTACCGGCCGGTCGAAGGACTGCCGGTTGATGCCTTCAGCCAGGAGTGCATCAACAAGACTTTGAAGGAACTGCAAGACGAGCAGGCTGGCGTGGCACACCTGCTTTAAGCGGCGATACCGAAGTCATGCTGCCGGGCACGGGACGACCAGGCGCCATGCAGACGCCCCGTGAGGTGCTCTTGGGCGCGCAGCGTGCTGCGAGCCCCGTCCCGGTCTGCGATCACTATTGTGGTGTGGAAGCCCGGATGCGCAAAAGTTTAGCCCTGCAGTCTGCGATGGCCGAAGAATTTGGCACCTGCCCCTTCGACGTGACGCTCGACTGCGAGGACGGCGCACCGACCGGTGGCGAGCTTGATCATGCGTTGATGGTGGCCGAACTGGCTCGCGCCAGCCTGGCGCAGGCGGCGGCTGAACCGGGGCGTTGTCGGCCGAGGGTGGCGGTGCGGGTGCATCCGGTCGACCACCCGGCATTCGAGCAGGATGTAGAGACCATTGTCGGCATGGCCGCAAATGCCCTGTGTCATGTCATGCTACCCAAGCTGGAGTCGCTCGCCGCGCTGGAGCGGGCGGTGCAGTGGATCGATCAAGCCGCGGCCAAGTCAGGGCGGCTGACGCCCCTGCCTCTACATGTCTTGATCGAGTCACCAGCCGCAGTGCAGAAGGCCTTTGAGATCGCCGCGCACGAGCGTGTGCAATCCCTGAGTTTTGGTCTGATGGATTTCGTGTCAGCGCATGGCGGCGCCATACCGGCCACGGCCATGGGCCTGGATGACGGGCTTGGCGACGCTGCGCTGGGTCAGTTCAGCCACCCCTTGGTGCTGCGTGCCAAGCTTGAAATTGCGGCAGCCTGCCACGCCTTCGGCAAGGTAGCATCGCACTGCGTGGTGACTGAATTCGGAGATGTTGCCAAGTTGTTCGCTGCAGCGCGAAAGGCCTGCCGGACACTTGGATTTACCCGGATGTGGAGCATTCATCCGGCTCAGATCAGGCCGATACTGGCAGCCTTTGCCCCGGATTCGGGAGAGCTTGAGCAGGCGACGCGCATTCTGGTGGCAGCCCAACAGGCGGATTGGGCTCCCATATCGGACAAAGGCGTTTTGCAGGACCGCGCCAGTTACCGCTATTTCTGGCAGGTGCTGGAGCGTGCGCAGCAAACCGGAACCGTGCTGCCAGAACAGGCCCGCGCCTTTTTTCCATCACCCCTTCAGCCGCAGGCCGGGCCATGATGCAAGGGTTGATGCAAGGGTGTTTTCTGGCAGACGCTCAGGTCGGCGCTAAGCCAATTTTTATTGATTGAAAAGGAGAAAGTCATGCTACAAAATTATCGTGCCCACGTGGCCGAGCGTGCTGCCCTGGGCATCCCGCCGCTGCCCCTGTCGGCCAAGCAGACGGGTGAATTGATCGAGCTGCTCAAGCGCCCGCCCGCCGGTGAAGAGTCCACCCTGGTGGACTTGATCACTTACCGCGTGCCGGCCGGTGTCGATGACGCCGCCAAGGTCAAGGCTAGTTATCTGGCAGCGGTGGCGCATGGCAGCGAGACCTGTCCGCTGCTGTCGCGGCAAAAGGCCACCGAGTTGCTTGGCACCATGCTGGGCGGCTACAACATCAGCCCCCTGGTGGAACTGCTCGATGACGCCGCCGTGGCCGATGTGGCCGCCAGCGGCCTCAAAAATACACTGCTGATGTTCGACCAGTTCCATGATGTCAAGGAAAAAGCCGATGCGGGCAACGCCCAGGCCAGGGCTGTTTTGCACAGCTGGGCCGATGCCGAGTGGTTCACCTCACGGCCCGAAGTGCCGCAGTCCATCACCCTGACCGTGTTCAAGGTCGCCGGCGAGATCAACACCGACGACCTGTCGCCGGCGCCCGACGCCTTCAGTCGCCCGGACATCCCGCTGCACGCGCTGGCCATGCACAAAAACGCCCGGCTCGGCATCACGCCCGAAGAAGATGGCAAGCGTGGGCCAGTCAAGTTCATCAATGAACTCAAGGCACGCGGCCATCTGGTGGCCTATGTCGGCGACGTGGTCGGCACCGGCTCCTCGCGCAAATCAGCCACCAACTCGGTGCTCTGGTTCACCGGCCAGGACATCCCGTTTGTGCCGAACAAGCGCTTTGGCGGCGTCTGTCTGGGCAGCAAGATTGCCCCGATTTTTTACAACACCATGGAAGACTCGGGTGCGCTGCCGATTGAACTCGACGTCAGCCAGATGGCCATGGGCGATGTGGTCGAGCTGCGTCCCTACGAGGGCAAGGCGCTCAAAAATGGCCAGTTGATTGCCGAGTTTCAGCTCAAGAGCGAGGTGCTGCTCGACGAGGTGCGGGCCGGCGGCCGCATACCGCTGATCATCGGCCGCGGTTTGACCTCCAAGGCGCGCGAGGCGCTGGGGCTGCCTGTGAGCACCCTGTTCCGGCTGCCCAGCAATCCGGCTGATTCGACCAAGGGCTTCACCCTGGCACAGAAAATGGTCGGTCGGTCCTGCGGCTTGCCAACGGTGGGCGGTAAGCAGCAAGGCGTGCGTCCCGGCACCTATTGCGAGCCCCGCATGGCCAGCGTGGGCTCCCAGGACACCACTGGCCCCATGACCCGGGACGAGCTCAAGGACCTGGCCTGCCTGGGTTTCAGCGCCGACCTGGTGATGCAGTCCTTCTGCCATACCGCGGCCTACCCGAAGCCGGTGGATGTGAAGATGCACCACGAGCTGCCCGAGTTCATCAACAACCGGGGCGGCATCAGCCTGCGCCCGGGCGACGGCATCATCCACAGCTGGCTCAATCGCATGCTGCTGCCCGACACCGTGGGCACGGGCGGCGACAGCCACACCCGCTTCCCGATCGGCATCAGCTTCCCGGCCGGCTCGGGCTTGGTGGCCTTTGGTGCCGCCACCGGCGTGATGCCGCTGGACATGCCCGAGAGCGTGCTGGTGCGTTTCAAGGGCAAGATGCAGTCTGGCGTCACCCTGCGTGACCTGGTGAATGCGATCCCGCTGTATGCCATAAAGGCCGGCCTGCTGACCGTGGCCAAACAGGGCAAGAAAAACATCTTCTCGGGTCGCATCCTGGAGATCGAAGGGCTGCCCGACCTGAAAGTGGAGCAGGCGTTCGAGCTCAGCGACGCCTCCGCCGAGCGCAGTGCCGGCGGCTGCACCGTGCACCTGAACAAGGAGCCCATAATTGAGTACATCACCAGCAACATCACAATGTTGAAGTGGATGATTGCCAGTGGCTACGCCGATGTGCGTACCATCAACCGCCGCATCAAGGCGATGGAAGCCTGGCTGGCCGACCCGCAGCTGCTCAAGGGCGATGCTGACGCCGAGTATGCCGCCGTGATCGAGATCGACCTGGCCAACATCCACGAGCCGATCGTGGCCTGCCCGAACGACCCCGACGATGTCAAAACCCTGTCCGATGTGGCCGGCGCCAAGATTGACGAGGTGTTCATCGGCTCTTGCATGACCAACATCGGTCATTTCCGCGCCGCCAGCAAGCTGCTGGAGAACAAGCGCGACATTCCGGTCAAATTGTGGATGGCGCCGCCGACCAAGATGGACGC
>CAMATS010000029.1 GCA_945861195.1 Rhodoferax sp. OV413 | reverse complement strand
AGGCCCCGCAGGACTTTGCGCGGCCCGTCAGCACCGCGATCAACGGCATGGCGCACCAGGTTGAGCACGTTGTCATCGGAGCCGCCCAGCCAGTACTGAAGCGTCATGAAATAGGCCCGCACATCCTGTGCTGTACCTGGGATGAAGCGCAGCATTTGCGGTAAACGGCGCAGCATTTTCATTTGCGCAGCGCCCCCGGTTGCAGCCTTGTCTTTGCTGCCGCCACGCAGTTTTTTGAGCAAGGCCATCGGGCCGCTGGCGGGCTTGTCCATGTCGAAATTACCCAGCCGGGTCAGCTTGACCACCTCGGCCGCAGACGCCATGCAAATCATGGCATCACAGCTCAGTCGGCGGCGGCGCAGGTCATCCAGAATTGGCAGGAAATGGTCCTCCAAAAACAGCATGCCGGCGATCACGATGTCGGCCTGGGCAATGTCGGCCCGGCAGCGGGCAATGGCAGCCTCGTTGCCAGCGTATTCGGAGGCGGCATGCAGGTTTACTGTCAGGCCTGGCAACTCCTTGGCCAAAACCCGTCTGGCCCGGTCAACCGAGCTCGCCAGGTGGGTGTCCATGGTCACAATCACCAGCCGAAGCGGGACCGTTGCAGGGTGATTTTTCATGCTAGCGTCCAAAATGCGCCTTGGCTTCATACAGGGTTTCGACCGTGATCAGGGATACGCCCTGCTCGAGCGCGTAGCGCTCGGTGTTGCGCTTGGCCTTTCCCCGCACAAAAAACGGAATTTTCTTAAGTTCGCGTTCGGCATCCCCCGCCCACTGGGCCAGCGCATCGCTGAGCGGGCCAGCCGCAGGCTCAGACTTGGCGGCTTGTGGCTCAAGGGCCGGGGCGGCTTGGGCCGCTGCTGCTGCCAGCTCCGGCTCGGTTGTTTTTGGCTGGTGTAAGGCGCCTGCATGTCCGCCCAGGTGGGACGGCGCGGCATCTTCATGGAACTCGGAGTCGCCACGAAACATGCCGATCAAGTGCTCCTCAAGCCCCATCATCAGGGGATGGACCCAGGTGTCAAAGAGGACATTAGCCCCCTCAAAACCCATTTGCGGCGAATACCTGGCCGGGAAGTCCTGCACATGCACCGGCGCCGAAATAACCGCGCAAGGCACGCCGGCACGTTTGGCAATATGGCGCTCCATCTGCGTACCGAGCACCAACTCTGGCTGCAGTTCAATGATGCGCTCCTCGATCTCCAGGTAGTCATCGCTGATCAGGGGCTCCACGTCGTACAGCTTGGCGGCCTCGCGCACCTCGCGCGCAAACTCGCGGCTGTAGGTGCCGATGCCAACCACCTTGAAGCCAAATTCCTGGCTTGCCACGCGGGCAGCAGCCACTGCATGGGTGGCATCACCAAACACAAAAACTCTTTTCCCGGTGAGGTAGGTCGAGTCAACCGAGCGGGCATACCAAGTGGCACGCGCAGCGGCGGAGGCGAGCAACACGCTGGGGTCTAGCCCGGCGAGTTGCGCCACCTCGGCAATAAAGTCGCGGGTCGCACCCACCCCGATCGGGATGGTTTTGCTGTACCCCTGGCCAAACTGCCGCTGCAACCATTGCGCTGTGAGGGCGGCGATTTCCGGGTACAGAACAATATTGAAATCAGCATCACGCAAGCGGCCCAAGTCTGCTGGCGTCGCGCCCAGCGGGGCAACCACATTGACATCAATCCCGAGTTGGCGCACCAGCTGACTGATCTCCTGCAGATCGTCCCGGTGCCTAAAGCCCAGTGCCGAGGGGCCCAGAATATTGCAGCTCGGCCGCTGGCCTTCAGGACGGGGCGTCTGGGGCCGGGCCGGGCCAGCCAGGGCGCGCACCATCTGGTAAAAGGTTTCCGAGGCGCCCCAGTTTTCTTTGCGCTGGTAGGACGGCAGTTCAAGTGCCACCACAGGCACCGGCAGGTCGAGCGCACGGCACAAGCCGCCAGGGTCATCTTGAATCAGCTCTGCGGTGCAGGACGCACCGACCATCATGGCCTTGGGTAAAAAGCGGTGATAGGCCTCGCGCGCCGCATTTTTGAACAGCTCTGCGGTATCGCCCCCCAGGTCTCTGGCCTGAAAAGTGGTGTAAGTCACTGGCGGGCGCTTGGGCAGGCGCTCGATCATCGTGAACAACAGGTCGGCATAGGTGTCGCCTTGGGGCGCATGCAACACATAGTGCACATCCTCCATGGCGGTGGCAATGCGCATGGCACCCACATGGGGCGGTCCTTCGTAAGTCCAGAGCGTGAGTTGCATGGCCTGCGTTCTCAAGCAGCCAGCCGCATGCGGCGCAGCAGGGGTCGGCTAAAAAGCTCGGCCAAATCGGCCGCCTGGTCATAGCCCTGGATCGGCGTGAAGACCAGTTCAATCGCCCACTTGGTGGTCAGGCCCTGGGCCTCCAGCGGGTTGGCCAGGCCCAGGCCGCAGACCACGATGTCAGCCTTGGCGGCGCGGCAGCGGTCGAGTTGTTTCTCGACATCCTGGCCCTCGGAGAGGATGGTGCCCGCAGGCAGGCAGGCCAGTTCTTCAGCCAGATGTTGCCGGTGCAGGTAGGGCGTGCCGACCTCAAGCAGGACCATGCCGAGCTCGCGCGACAGCATGCGCGCCAGGGGAATTTCAAGCTGGGAGTCCGGAAAAAAGAATATTCGCTTACCTGCCAGCGCCACCTTTTGCCGCGCCAAAGCCTGGGTAGCACGCTGGCGGGCAGTCGCGGTGGCATCCTCAAAACTAGCCGCAGACACACCGAAGGCCGTGGCAGCGGCTTGCAGCCAGGCCGTGGTGCCCTCAACCCCGAGGGGGAAGAGCGCCGCCAGACGTTGGGCGCCGCGTGACTCAAGGGCGCGAGCGGTGTCCGCCAAAAACGGTTGTGCCAGCAAAAACCGGGTGTTCGCGCCAATGGCCGGTAAATCTAAAGCACTGCGGGGCGGGAAAAACCGCACTGGCCCCAGCCCCATCTGGGCAAACAAACGCAAAAACTGGTCTTCCACAACGTCTGCCAGCGCGCCCACCACCAGCAGCGCAGGAGCCGCATCAGGGGCGGACTGGGGCAGTGTTGGCACCATCGAGGCCAGGCAGGCGTCCTCCCCTTGAGTGAAGGTAGTTTCAATGCCACTGCCAGAGTAGTTCAGCACCCTGACTCGGGGGGACAGGCCAGCCGAGAGCCGAGACGCCGCGCGTGACAGGTCAAGCTTGATCACCTCGGAGGGACAGGACCCAACCAAAAACAACAATTTAATCTCGGGGCGACGCTCGATCAGACGGGTTACCACCCGGTCGAGCTCGACATTGGCGTCGGCCAGACCAGCCAGGTCTCGCTCGTCGATGATGGCAGTTGCAAAGCGGGGCTCGGCAAAAATCATGACCCCGGCCGCTGACTGAATCAGGTGTGCACAGGTGCGCGAGCCCACCACCAAAAAGAAAGCGTCCTGAATCTTGCGGTGTAGCCAAATGATGCCGGTGAGGCCACAAAACACCTCGCGCTGCCCCCGCTCCCGTAAGACCGGCGCGTCGGTGCAGCCGCTGCTAGCCTGGACCTGAATCGGTATCACTGCGCTCATGCGGGCAACCCTGTTTGCCCGTCTGGTGAGGCCAAACGCTGCGCGCCGTCCAGGCGCGCGGCCCGCAACTTCAGCAAAAATTGCGCCGCATTGATCACATAGGCTGCATAGGCCGCCAGCGCCAGATACATCAACTCGAGCGGGCCCAGGGCCTGCATGAACAGGGCCACCAAATAGGCGGTGTGCAGGGCCAGCACCAACATGCTGAAGACGTCTTCCCAAAAAAAGGCCGGGGCAAACAGGTAGCGGCCAAAAACCACTTTCTCCCAAATACAACCAGTCACCATGATGGCGTAGAGGGTCAGGGTCTTGAGCACAATCGAGTACTTGGCAGCGTCCAGGCCCTCGCCGGTGGCCAAAAACCGCAGCACCAGGCCCAGGCTGAGCAAGAAAACCAAAAACTGAAGCGGCGCGAGCACCCCCTGCACCAGGGTCCAGACCGATGTGTCACGCCGAATTCGCTCCTCGGGCGTGTAAAGCGGGCGGGCCGGGGTCACCCGCGGCTTGGCCAGCTGCTGCTGTTTTGTCACCTGCATTGTCTCCATGGGCCCAAATTTAATCGCCAAATCCAATACTGTCAACTTATTGTTACGTAAATTTAACTTGACATGCTGGCCAGACGGTGTAAAGTTTTGTCCTGGACAGATCGGAAATGCTTTGACAGCGCCTGCTCAGCCCTTTAAAACACACTTTCGAGCAGGCTGAACACAGTCATCCGGGATGGCAGTGGGCAGTTTCTGGATAAAAAAACAGCAGTCTGGCGGCCAAAACCCACGGCCGCCACTAAAAAACCCGCATCACTGCGGTAAGCAAGGAAACGAGACATGGGTTCTTTCAGTGAGGACGAGTCGTCGAATGATGGTTATGAACAGCATTCTTCCCCTTCCGAGATCGGGCGGGGCCACAGCCAGGGGCAGCCCGCTCAGTTGGCTGGGACGAAAGACGAACGGGTAGAGAGTCGCATGGCCGCACTGCTTCAGACCATCGAGCAGGAGATCATTCCGCGCCTGGTGCTCGCGCACCGTGATCCTCAGGCCTGTCTGCCCTATCCGGCCCTGGAGGGCCAAGGCATAGGTCCAGAGGATGTTCTGGCGTTCACGAAGTTAGCTCTCACTGCGGATGAACGTGCTGCCTTCCAGTGCATTGAGTCTATGCGAGCCCGGGGCATCTCGTTAGAAAGCATCTACATCGATCTCTTGGCACCGGTTGCCCGGCACCTTGGCGAACTCTGGAACGAAGACCTGTGCGACTTCACTGATGTCACCCTGGGGCTGGGTCGGCTGCAGCGCATTTTGCGCGAGATCAGCGCGAGCGCCCAGTTGCCTGAGCTGCCTGCGGCTGACGGCCACCGTATTTTGCTGTTGCCCGGCCCTGGCCAGCAACACACCTTCGGCCTGTCGATGGTGCGGGAATTTTTTCGGCGAGCCGGCTGGAACATCTCCGGCGGCGCAACAGACGGCCATGTCGACCCTGCCCGGCTGGCCAAACGCGAGCATTTTGATGTTGTCGGGCTGTCCTTTGGCGACGAGACCAAACTCGGCGCATTGGGCAAATGCATCAGCAACATCCGGGCTGAGTCGATGAACCGGGCTGTTGTGATCATCGTTGGCGGGCCGCTTTTTGTCGCCCAGCCGAGTTATTGCGAGCTTGTTCAAGCCGATGCCATCATCACCGAGGGGCGAGAGGCCCCGGCCATGGCGCAGGATTTGGTGAGTCGGTTTCGTAAATCCAGCCAGCGCCAGGCCTAAGCGAAGGCCACCTTCAGTTATTTTCCAGAAAGAATCGAATGCTCCAGACCAACCCCGAAAAGCCGAATGGCTTGTTTGACATGCCAGAGAAGTTCTTGGCGGGCTTGGGCTCGGATGTCACCTCCAGATTGATTGCTGCAGCGGCCGACCTGGTGTTGATCGTCGATGAGGCTGGTGTGATCCAAGACCTGGCCTGTGGCAGCGATGATTTACGCAGCCATGCCCAGCAACAATGGCTGGGCAAGCCCTGGTTGCAAACTGTCACGGTAGAGAGCCGGCCCAAGGTTGAAGCCATGCTCAAGGAAGCCAGCGCCGGGGGCAGCGCCAAATGGCGGCATGTCAATCACCCGTCCAGCGCCGCAGACGGGGACGACATGGCGGTGTCTTACAGCGTGGTTCCTGTGGGCCCGCCGGGAGAACAAAAAACCCCGGGCGCCGGGCATTCGGTTGCCTTTGGCCGAGATCTGCGGGCCCAAATGACCTTGCAGCAACGACTGGTCAGCGCGCAAATGTCGATGGAGCGCGATTATTGGCGCCTGCGCAATATTGAGACCCGCTACCGACTGCTTTTCCAGGAGTCAACCGAGGCGCTGATGATCCTGGATGCCGGCAGCGAACGGCTCGAAGAGGCCAATCCGGCAGCCTTTCGCCTGCTCGGCGAAGGGGCACGCCGAACCGCCTGGACTTTGTCAGACAGTCTGCGCATTGACAGCGCCCGGGACCTTCAACAGTCGCTCGCGCGACTGCGCAGCAGCGGCCGACCAGAGTCACTCAGCCTCACACTGCTTGACAGCGCGGATGCTTTAAGCGCAACCGTGTCGCTGTTTCGCCAAGAGAACTCGACTCATTTCATGGTGCGGTTGGGGCGTTCGCCCGATAGCGCCCCGCGCGACGATGAACGCAACCGACAGCAAATCAGCAACATTCTTGAGAGCGCCCCAGACGCCTTGGTCGTCACCGACCTGAGCGGCCATGTACTCACCGCCAACCGCGCTTTTCTTGAACTCGTGCAGGTCGCCAGCGAAGAACAGGCGCGTGGCGAGTCACTCGAAAAATGGCTGGGCCGCAGTGGCGTTGACCTCAATGTCCTGATCGCCAATCTGCGGCAACGTGGCTCGGTGCGACTGTTCGCCACACGAATCAAGGGCAATTACGGCTCCATGGCAGATGTGGAAATCTCGGCAGTTTCCGTGAGCAGTGGCGAGGATCCCTGCATGGGCTTTGTCATCCGTGATGTCGGCAGACGCCTGCCAGCGGATGCGCGCGCCCAAAAAGAGTTGCCCCGCTCGGCCGGCCAAATGACCGAACTCGTCGGCCGTGTGCCGCTGCGCGACATCGTTCGTGAAACCACCGACCTCATTGAGCGCCTGTGCATTGAGGCGGCGCTGGAACTGACCTCGGACAACCGGGCCTCCGCGGCCGAAATGCTGGGACTTTCCCGGCAAAGCCTGTATGTCAAGCTGCGCCGCTTTGGCCTTGGTGATCTAGATCCAAGCCCTGGCGGCGAATAAGCCACAGGTCGAAAAATAGGTGTAAGTTCTAATTGACACCGTGAAGTGTCAAGGGTAAAAACACAGGGTATGAATGTCCCTGCGTTTTCCGCTGTTACCGAGCTTTTCAAGCCAATTACCTGGTTCCCTCCCATGTGGGCGTTTGCCTGCGGCGTGGTTGCCTCTGGCCAGTCGGTGCAGGACAAATGGTGGCTGGCCGTGGTGGGCATTGCGCTGGCAGGTCCTTTTGTGTGTGCCACCAGCCAGGCAGTGAACGACTGGTTTGACCGCCATGTTGATGCCATCAACGAACCGCAACGGCCCATTCCCTCGGGTCGCATACCCGGACGCTGGGGTCTGTATTTAGCCATCGGCTGGACTGTCGTCTCTTTGCTGGTGGCCACCGCTTTGGGGGTCTGGGGCTTCTGCGCCGCGGCGCTGGGCTTGACCCTGGCCTGGGCCTACAGCGCGCCGCCCCTGCGCCTCAAACAAAATGGCTGGTGGGGCAATGCCGCCTGCGGTCTGAGCTACGAGGGCATCGCCTGGGCCACTGGCGCCGCTGTGATGGCCGGGGGCAGTCTGCCGCCGGGCAAATCGCTGGTGCTCGCCGGGCTTTACAGCGCAGGCACCCACGGCATCATGACCCTCAACGACTTCAAGTCTGTAGCAGGAGATCGGCAAATGGGCGTGCGCTCCTTGCCAGTGCAATTGGGCGAACAAGGCGCCGGCAGTGTGGCGTGCTGGCTGATGGCTGTGCCGCAAATTGCTGTCGTCTTGCTGTTGTTTGGCTGGGGACAAGCGGGCCACGGCCTGGCCGTTGGCCTGCTGCTGGGGCTGCAGGTGCTGATGATGGGCCATTTTTTGACCCGGGTCAGCGCGCGTGCGCTGTGGTACAGCGCTTTTGGCGTGCCGCTGTTTGTGGCGGGCATGATGGTTAGCGCTTTTGCCCTGCGGGGGCTGGCAGCACCCCTATGAACCAGCGACAGTTGTTGCGAACCGGGAACTTGCCGACTGATGAGGCCCAAGCTCCCAAGGTATGACATAAAGGTGATAGACATGGACCAAGCTGAATCATTTGATGTGGTCGTCATAGGCGGCGGTCCCGCAGGGGCGACTGCGGCCGAGCAGCTCGCGCAAAGCGGCTACTCTGTGCTGCTGCTCGACCGTGCCGGTCGCATCAAGCCATGCGGCGGGGCGATACCGCCGCGGCTGATCAAAGACTTTGCGATCCCAGACAGCTTGCTGGTCGCCAAAGCCCGCTCTGCACGCATGGTTTCGCCCACCTTCAAGCAGGTGGATATCCCGATCGACAATGGTTTTGTGGGCATGGTTGACCGGGCAGACTTTGACGAATGGCTGCGCGTGCGGGCTCAGGCCCAAGGCGCCAAACGGCGCATTGGCACCTTTGAGCGTCTTTCGCGAGACCCTGACGGCGTCAGCGTGGTGCATTTTCAGGCCCGAGAGAGCAACAAGCGTGGCGAGGGCTTTCCGGCTCGGGTGCGCGCGCGCGCCGTGATTGGCGCCGATGGCGCCCGCTCTGAAGTGGCACGCCAGGCCATCCCAGGGGCAGAGCGCACGAAATATGTATTTGCCTACCACGAGATCATCCGCGCCCCTGCGATCAAACCAGCGGGCTATGACGACTCCCGCTGCGATGTTTTCTACCACGGCGCCATGTCGCCAGACTTTTACGGCTGGGTGTTCCCGCATGGCGACACCCTGAGCGTTGGCACCGGCAGCGCCGACAAGGGCTTTTCTTTGAAAGGCGCGGTCGAACGCCTGCGCCAGACCACCGGGCTGCAGGGCGCCGAAGTGTTGCGTCGCGAAGGTGCACCCCTGCCCATGAAACCCCTTCCGCGCTGGGACAACGGTCGCGACATTGTGCTTGCTGGTGATGCCGCTGGCGTTGTAGCGCCGGCCTCTGGCGAGGGAATCTACTATGCTATGGTGGGCGGTCAGCTGGCTGCAGAATCGGTTGTGCAACTCTTGAAGACTGGTGATGTTTCGTCCTTGAAGCTCGCACGCAAACGTTTTATGAAAGCCCACGGTACTGTGTTTTGGGTGCTGGGCATCATGCAAAAATTTTGGTACAAAAATGATATCCGGCGCGAGCGTTTTGTGAAAATATGTGAAGACCGCGATGTGCAACAACTCACCTTCGACTCTTACATGAACAAAGAGCTCAAGCGCCAAAAGCCCATGGCCCATATCCGCATCTTCTTCAAGGACCTGGCCCACTTGCTCGGCCTGGCCCGGGTTTGAGCCAGCCTTGACGCCGCCCCAATGGGCAGGCGATGTCCATCTGGTGGACCTGGTGATCGGCTTCACCGTACTAGAGGGGCTGCTGATTGCCGCCTACCACCGCCTCACAGGCCGCGGCCTGGCACCTGCGGACTATGCCCTCAACCTGCTGGCTGGCCTGTGCCTGATGTTTGCGCTGCGCTGCGCATTATTCGGCTGGCCCGAGCTCTGGATCATGTTGTTTTTGGCATCCTCCGGGGTGGCACACGGCACTGATCTTGTGCTGCGGTGGCGGCGGCGTGGGCGCCAGCTTCAAGCCGGCTTTGATCTGGATCATTAAGCGAAGATGTGTGCGCAAGGCCAATTTCGCAGTCAGCTCGCCACCATCCTGATCTTGGGTAGTTCACCCTACCATTTGAAGTCAAGGGCCAAGCCGGCACTAGGTAAACCCTAGGGCAACTTGGCTCAGTTTGCGGCTATGCTAAGGCTTAGGAGGTCTGAATATGAAAGTGTTATTGGCTCTGTCCAGGGGGATAGACAAACTCAACGACAAATTCGCAATTCTGGCGACTTGGGCGGTGCTCGCCTCATGTGTCATCAGCGCGCTCAACGCCACGGTGCGTTATGCCTTCAACTACAGCTCCAACGGCTACAGCGAAATTCAGTGGTACCTGTTTGCCGCCGTGGTGATGCTCGGTGCTAGCCAAGTGCTACGGATCAACGAGCATGTCCGGGTCGACGTGCTGTACGGTTTGTACGGCGGGCGCGGGCAGGCCATCGTTGATTTGCTGGGTTTTATCTTCTTTCTGATGTGCTCAATGTCGGTCCTGCTGTACTACTCGTGGCCTTTGTTTATCCGTATGTACCTCTCGGGAGAGATGTCCAACAATGCGGGTGGCCTGATTCGATGGCCGGTGATGTTGCTGCTGCCCGTGGGCTTTACGCTCATCTTGCTGCAAGGCCTGTCTGAGATCATCAAACGTCTGGCCTGGCTCAACAACAGCTACGACGGTGATTTCCATTACGAGAGGCCGCTGCAATGACGATGCAAGAATTTGCGCCGCTGATGTTTGGCGGGCTGATTGCCATCATGTTGATAGGCTTTCCGGTCGCGTTCTCGCTGGCAGCGTTAGGTCTGGGCAGCGGTTATTTTGCTGTTTACATGGGCTGGTTCCCCCAATCTTTCATGACCGCGCTGCCACTCAATGTGTTTGGTATCTTGTCGAACGACTTGCTGCTGGCGATACCTTTTTTCACCCTCATGGGCACCATTCTGGAGCGCTGTGGTCTCGCCGAAGACATGCTCGACTCGATGGGGCAGATGTTTGGTACTGCCAAGGGAGGCCTCGGTTATTCTGTCATCATCGTTGGCTTCATCCTGGGGGCTATTACCGGCACCGTCGCCGGTCAGGTGATCGCCATGGCCATGATTTCCCTGCCGGTGATGATGCGCTGGAAATACAACATGCGCTATGCCACCGGCGTGTTGGCCGCATCAGGCACTATCACGCAACTCGTGCCACCTTCCCTGGTGCTTATCGTCCTGGCAGACCAACTCGGAAAGTCAGTAGGAGACATGTACAAGGGCGCTTGGGGTCCGTCTATTTTGCAGGTGCTGTTGTTTGCCGCCTACACCTTCCTCCTGACTCGCCTGCGCCCAGACGCGCTACCGGCTGTACCCAAGGAATCGCGCGAACTCAATGGCTGGCCGCTGTACCGAAAATGCCTGAGGGGAATTGTGCCTTCTGCCGTACTGATCTTCACTGTTTTGGGCAGCATGGGTGGGCTGCCAGGCATCAATGTTGCCGTGGCTACGCCAACCGAGGCTGGCGCGATGGGTGCGATGGGTGCATTTTTATTGGCCTGGATGAGCAAACGCCTGACCTGGAATCTCACCTGGCAGGCCATGGTCGGCACCATGCGACTGACCGCTATGGTGGTCTATATCCTGATCGGTTCACGCGTGTTCTCGCTTGTGTTCCAAGGTGTGGACGGCGGCATCTGGATCGAGCACATGCTGTCTGGCCTGCCCGGCGGTCAGATCGGCTTTCTGATCGCCGTGAACATCTTCGTGTTCTTCCTGGCGTTTTTTCTTGATTTCTTCGAGATAGCCTTCATCATCGTCCCGTTCCTGGCCCCGGTGGCCGCCAAGATGGGTATAGACCTGATTTGGTTCGGCGTGATGCTTTGCGTGAACATGCAGACCAGCTTCATGCACCCGCCCTTTGGCTTTGCCTTGTTTTACTTGCGCGGAATAGCGGATACGCTGTACAAAAACGGATCGATACCCCGTAAGGTGGAGTCAAGGGATATCTACTTGGGGTCGATTCCGTTTATTGTGCTGCAACTTATTTTGGTCGCGGTGGTTGTCTTTATTCCGCAGTCGGTGACCATATTTCTCGACAAAGAAAAGGTTCTCGACATCCAAAAGGCCGGTGACGATATCCAAAATATGAACACGGGACGCGGCTACGACCAGGTGACAGCGCCCGAGGCGGGCGCGGCTTCAAATCCGGCCGGTGTGGGTGCTGATCTCAGACCCGAAGCCGAACCTGGCGGCAAGGAAGAAGACCCGATGGCCGCTGTCATGCGCGCTTTGGAAGCTGACAAAAAGAAGTAGTCCTGAGCGATTTACCCGAGATGGTTCATCCGGGTTTGGCGCGCAGATGGCTGCCATAAAGTTCAAACAAGCAGTTTTGTCCTGACTCAGGCAAAAATTAGCTTCATTGCGTCGCCTGCACCCACACAGCGCCCCAGGTGCGCCTCATGGACAAGCTCGGTTTATGCCAATCCACGGGCTAACTTAAGCCCGCAACTGTTCCAGCCCTTCCGCTGTCCAAAAAAAACCCGCCGAATCGGGGTTTTTTTGGAAGCAAAAACCTTACAGCTTGGCAGCCTGCATGTAGTCGTCGAACGCAGCCTCGGTGAAACGGAACCACAGATTGGCATCGCGGCGGAAGGTGCTGAAATCTTCGTAGACCTTTTTCCAAGCGGGGTTCTTTGCCGACAACTCCGAATAAGTGTCCATCGATGCCTTGAAGGCAGCATCCATCACATCTTTGGGAAAACGGAACAGCTTGGTGCCGCCGGCCACCAGTTGCTTGAGCGCCGTGGCATTGCGGGCGTCGTACTTGGCTTGCATATCAACGTGGGCATAGGCCGCGGCGGCTTCGACAATTGCCTTGTACTCGGACGAGAGCGCCTCGTAGGCCTTGATGTTGACATGCAAATCAAGTTGCGGACCGCCTTCCCAGTAGCCCGGGTAGGCGTAATTTTGAGCAATCTTGTTGAAACCCAGTTTTTGGTCATCATAGGGGCCAACCCACTCAGCTGCGTCAATGGTGCCTTTCTCCAGTGCCGCATAAATTTCGCCGCCGGGGATGTTGGCCGCCACACCACCGATGCGCTCCCAAATCACGCCGGAAAAGCCGCCAGTTCGGAACTTGAGCCCCTTGACATCAGCCACAGAGGTGATGGGTTTACGGAACCAACCCCCCATTTGGGCACCAGTGTTGCCCATGGGAAAGCTGATGATGTTGAAGTTGCGATAAAACTCGCGCATCAGCTTCAATCCATTGCCCTCATACATCCAGGCTGTCATTTGGCGGCTGTTGAGACCAAAGGGAATGGCACAACCGAGAGCAAAGGTTGGGTCTTTGCCAAAGTAGTAATAGGGGGCGGTGTTTGCGGCCTCAACCGTACCTGCCTGCAAGGCATCGACCGTGCCAAAAGCTGGCACCAGTTCACCTGGGCCATGGGTCGAAATTTGGAACTTGCCGCCCGTCATGTCACTGACGTGTTTGGCAAACACGTCGTTAACCCCAAACAAAGTGTCTAGGGATTTAGGGAAGCTAGAGGTCAAACGCCAGCGTACATTCGCTTGGGCATGCACGATAGCGGGTGAAACACCAGCGGCCAAAACCCCGGCCAGGCCTGCATTCTTGATGACTAAACGACGGTCCATA
>CAMATS010000028.1 GCA_945861195.1 Rhodoferax sp. OV413 | reverse complement strand
ACTGTGTGCCGCCGAGCCCGTTCGTGGTTTCCGAGTTTCAAGCGCTGGGGCTGCGGGGCGCACTGGTGCGAGCGACTGCTTCCGGAAAACCGCCACCTCATTGATGAAACCCGCGGGGTCCCTCTTGGCGGCACTCAGGACGGCGGTGTCGAACAGCGGGTCGACCAGCAGCGGCGCCAGATGTCTTGCATGCAAGATTCACCCGCCCGATGGGTGCGCCGCTAAAATTTAACCCCATGCCCTACCGACTCCGAGCCGTTCTGATGTTGCTGGCCATTTTGTGGCAAAGCTTGGTTATGGTTGGCCCACTGACCGTGTCTGACCGGGGGCAGGAATTTGAGCATGCCGTTTTGCACGCGCAGGCGGCTGATCACCACCACCATGACGACCTGTCGGTTCACGTAGAAAACGCCGATGGCGCGGCGCAACACCTGCATGCGGACGGTGGATTCAATAACCCAGCTTGGTTGCCAGTGGCCGGGTTTGAGCCTTCAGCCGCGCAACTTTTGGCCCCGATTGACCTAACCCGTGCGGCGGCGGCGTCTGCCGATCTAGACCGCTTGCTGAGGCCGCCGAAGCGCCACGCCTGAGGCAAGCGCCATGCCCGCTCCCCTGCGGCGCAGACGCGCTGGCTTTGGCCATTCCTCACTTTGCAAAATCCCGTTGTCATCACGCTGCGCCAGTGGCGTTTGGCGCTTTTCCGATATTGAATTCAGAAAGTCATTTCATGCACAAGTTGCCATTCAATCGACTTCTTCCTTTGCTGCTTTTGGCTCTGCCATTGCTGGCGGCCGCCCACGGCATCTCTGACGCCGACCGCCAGCACATGCTGGACGGTGCTTATCTGCGCTACATCTCACTGGGCGCAAGCCACATGCTCACGGGCTATGACCACCTCTTGTTCCTCTTTGGCGTGGTGTTTTTCCTGACCACTTTCAAAGACGTGGCGAAGTTCGTTACGGTCTTCACCATCGGCCACTGCATCACGCTGGTTTTTGCGACGTATTACAAAATCACCTGGAACTACTACCTGGTGGACGCCATGATCGCGCTCAGTGTCATTTACAAAGGCTTTGACAACAACGGAGGCTTCCAGAAGTATTTCCAAATGGCGTCGCCCAACCTGCTGGCTGCGGTCTTTGGTTTCGGGTTGTTACATGGCTTTGGCCTGTCCACGCGTTTGCAGCAGTTGCCGCTGGGAGATGACAGCACGGCCATGCTGCTGCGCATCCTGAGCTTCAACGTCGGTGTGGAGGTCGGTCAAATCGCCGCGCTCACTGCCATGCTGGCGCTGCTGGCTATTTGGCGTAAGCGGCCATCGTTCGCGCGGTTCAGCTTTGCCGCCAACCTGGCGATTGTGTATGCCGGTGTGTACCTGCTATTCACCCAACTCCATGGCTACCAGCATGACAGCCACCCCGATAGCTTCCGTTTCCCGGCCGAGGAACATCGCCACGTCCATGAAGACATGGATATCGGCAATTCGACAGATGACAGTCGCAACTCCCTGAAATAGTTGTGCTGCATCACCGTTTCACCCCAATCTCAATCTGAATCTCACCCCAAAGGAAAGCACCATGAAATACGCACTGAGCACCGCCGCCATCCTCGCTGCCACTTGGATGGGCCAAGCCGCCATGGCCTCGGAGGGTGGCAGCTGCCACTTCCACGGCAGCAAGCCCGCCGCCGAAGCCACCGTCCTGGGCTGCGCCCAGCAACGCAAGGAGGCATTGGTCAAGGCTGGCAAAATCGATGCGCCTTGGCAGGCCATCAAGCATGACAAGGTTGAAGCGGTCGATGGCAAGAAAGGCAAGGAATGGAAAGTGACCTTCAAAGACCCTGCAGCCAAGGACAAGGCCAAGGAGACGCTCTACATCTTCTTCACCGCCCCCGGCAACTTCATCGCGGCCAACTTCACGGGGCAATAGTGCCTAGAACACCCGGCTGTCCGCCCCTGCGCTGCGCGAAGGCCAGCTGGCCCTCATGGCGGCCGGGCTGTTTGGACTCAGCACCCGCTTGGTTCAGCGGTTTAAGGGCCTAGTAAGGGCGCGGCGCCTCTTTACGCTCCAGCATGCCGTAATCGCGCACCACGCGAAACGCAAGTGCGCTTTGCAGGCCAGGTACCTGGCCCCAGGCGCGAACGCTGGTTTGCGCTAGGCTGCGCTTGCCTGCATCTTGCAGGCTGATGTACTGGCCTTGGTGATTCACACTTTCAAAACCAGCGTTGGCAGGCACCTGTCCGTCGGCTGTCTGGCTGTAGGCGGCGATCACAAAGCGGCCTTGGTCGGGTGCCTGCGTGAAGTCTTGCTCTGCATCGCTGAATTGACCATCGACCCATTGGCACGCCAAGCTGGCCACGCGGATGCGGTAGTCGGCAAAGTGCGCATAGCGCCCGGCCTGCTGCGATTGCAGGTGCAGGCTGTCGCTGCGCCAGGCCAGGATGGCGGCCTCATCGCGCCAGTGCTGGTGCGACAGCAATACTGCCTCGTCGCTCAGCGAACGGTAGCGGTCTAAAAACAAGAGCCCCTGGTGCCTGGCCAGGGCCGGGCGCAGCCTGTCCACATGCTCGAAATAATGCGGCAAATGCCCCGGTTTCGGGCGGACTTCGAAAAATAGAGCGTACATCGCGGCCGCAGGTAAACAAGTGGCAATGATCAAGAACCCACGAGCGACTTATTGCTTGTACAACTTTCCATCTTTCACAATCACTTCAATATGATCGCCTTGGCCTAACAAGCAAGAAATATCAGCTAGCGGGTTGCCATTGACAAGCAGCAAGTCGGCGATGGCACCGGGCTGCACGACTCCCAATTGCCCCGACATGTTCAGCAACTCAGCGGCATTCAAAGTGGCTTGCTGCAAAGCCGCACCATTACCCAAAATGCTGGCACGAATGCGCAACTCCTCAGATTGATGGCGATGTGACTCGCCCAACAAATCAGACCCCAAAGCCATTTTCACGCCCGCCTTGGCCAAAATTTCTAAAGCCTTTTGACCTTGGCTGCGAACAGTTTCAATTTTGGCCACTGACACGGCGGGTAAACCTAAGCTTTCACCTTCGTTGGCCAAAGCTTCATAAGTGATCAACGTAGGCACCATGTAAGCATTTTTCTCAGCCATGAATTGAGCTGTTTCTTCATCAATCAGGTTGCCATGCTCAATGCTGCGCACGCCATAGGCCACAGCACGGTAAATGGCTTTGGGGGTGTATGCATGGGCCATCACATAGGTCCCGGCATGTTCGGCTTCTTCGACAATGGCTCTGATTTCAGCTTCTGAATACCCAAGATAATGAATGGGGTCATTGGGTGAGGCAACACCCCCAGACGCCATGATCTTGATTTGATTGGCGCCTTTCATGATTTCCTCACGGACAGCCAGCCGCACGTTGTCCACACCATCGACCACCCGCGCCAAAGTACCAACTCGACTAGAACAACTACAGGGCTCAATCACATCACTGCGGGGACGACCATCGCCATGGCCACCCGTTTGCGACAGTGCACGGCCGGATGCAAAAATACGGGGCCCAATAGTCATGTCGGTGCGGGTAGCCTCTGCCAAATTCCAATCACCGCCACCAGCATCGCGTACCGTGGTGAAGCCGCGCATAAGCATGCCCTTCATGATGGGCAAGGCACGCAATGTGGCAAATACATTGGGCTGGTTGGCCGTGATGTTGAGGTTCAAATGCGCTGCAATCACATGAACGTGGCAGTCGATCAAGCCGGGCATGAGGGTTTTACCCTCGGCTTTCACCACCTTGGTGTCAGATGCTATGAACACGTCGGGCTGGTGGGGCCCAACCGACTTGATCAGGCCGTTTTCAACCCAAACATCTTGCCCGGTTTTAAACTGCAAGGACGCCACATCCAGCACATTGGCCGCCTGAAACAAGATCGTATTCATAAAAGACTAGCCTGTAACGGCAAAAATCACATTAAAACCGATAAAGCCAGCTTTGTCGCTCTCGGCAATAATTCTGAATTGACATAATTCTGATTTAACTTGCGATTTATAGCTGCACTCCCCTAGAATGATTAGCTCACTTAACTTCGATGGGATTTAGCATGTATCAACAATTCCTCAAAACCTCGCGCTGGCTCACGCTGGCTGTGAGCGTATCAGCTTCATTGCTAGGCTTCACAAGCGCACAGGCTGCTGAACTTAAATGGGCTGCGCAAAACGACATTTTGACGCTCGATCCCCACTCACAAAACCACGCCACCACCAACAACATCGTTGGCCATACCTACGAAGCGCTGGTGCGTTACGACAAAAATTACAAGGTTGAACCCTCTTTGGCCACCAGCTGGACTATCGTCAGTCCCACCACAGTGCGCTTCAATTTGCGCAAAAACGTGAAATTTAATGATGGCTCCAACTTCACGGCCGACGACGTCGTTTTTTCATTTGATCGCATTCGTCAGCCTCAAGGGACGATGGCAATCTACGTGGCTGGCGTCAAGGAAATGAAAAAGATTGACGACCATACTTTAGACGTGATCTTGGACAAGCCCAACCCCACCATGTTCAACAACTTCACATCGTTTTTTATCATGAGCAAGTTGTGGGCCGTCAAGAACAAATCTGAAAAAGTTCAAGACTACAAAGCCAAAGAGATTACTTTCGCGTCTAACAACACCAACGGCACGGGTCCTTATGTCATCAAAGAATGGCAGCCCGACCAAAAGCTGTTGATGACTTCCAACAAAGCTTGGTGGGACAAACTGCAAGGCAACGTAACCGACGTGGTTTACACCCCCATCAAATCAGACCCCACACGCATTGCTGCACTTTTGGCCGGCAACGTTGACACAGTCACCGACCTACCTACGCAAGACGTAGCACGTCTTCGCGGTACGCCTGCATTGTCTGTCTTGGACGGCCCCGAAGTTAGAACTATTTTCTTTGGTTTGGACATGGGTAGTGACGAGTTGAAATACGGCCCAAAAGGCAAGAATCCATTCAAAGATGTCCGTGTTCGCAAAGCTTTGAGCATGTCAATTGACCGCGTTGCCATTCAACGCAGCATCATGCGCGGCCTGTCCATCCCGGCTAGCCTCATTGTGGCTCCTGGCGTCAATGGTCACACAGCAGACATGGACAAGGTTGCACCGGCCGACATTGAAGGCGCCAAGAAAATGTTGGCCGATGCTGGCTACGCCAATGGCTTTGAATTTACCCTCGACTGCCCCAATAACCGCTACGTGAATGACGAAGAGGTTTGTCAGGCCGTCGTGAACATGTGGGCACGCATTGGCGTCAAGACCAAACTCAACGCCGTTAATTTTGGCCCCTTCATTGCCAAAATTCAAAACTTCGACTCTAGTGCTTACTTGCTTGGTTGGGGTGTTGCCACTTACGACGCGCAATATTCTTTGCAGTCTTTGGTCATGACACGCACGCAAGGCGCCGATGGCAACTTCAACCTGGCCAAGGTGAGCAACGCCAAAGTTGACGCCTTGGTCGAGTCCATGAAAACTGAGACCGACAAAGCCAAACGTGACGCCATGATCAATGAAGCTTTGACCATCACGCGCGATGAAGTTTTGTACATTCCTCTGCACCACCAGATGCGCCCTTGGGCCATGAAGAAAAACGTCACCATGACGCACAACTCCAACGATGCACCTAAGATGTACTATGTCACAGTGAATTAATTCACAGTACCAGCAAAAAAGACACCCAAGGGTGTCTTTTTTTGCGCCTCAAACCAGAGTGGTCAAGCTCAGAGAGGAGGTCAGTGACGTCCTTCCTCCACCGCATGGCATGCGATCTTGATACCGTGCAGATCTTTCAATACAGGGCGTTCTGTTTTGCATCTGGCATTGGCCAATGGACAACGCGGATTGAAACTGCAGCCAGGTGGCGGATTGAGCGGGTTAGGTACCTCCCCTTGCACAGGGGTACGCGCACGACCTGTGTCTTTCATTTTGGGAATGGCATCAATCAGCATGCGCGTGTAGGGGTGCTGTGGATTGTCAAACACGACATGCTTGTCTGCCAACTCCACCAACTGACCTAGGTACATCACGCCCACTTTGTCGCTCACATGCCTCACCACGGCCAAGTTGTGAGAGATGAACAAATAGGTAAGACCGCGTTCGCGCTGCAAATCTTTCATGATATTGAGCACTTGCGCTTGAACGCTCACATCTAAAGCCGATGTGGGCTCGTCACACACCAAAAATTCTGGAGCGGTGGCCAAAGCACGCGCGATGGAAATACGCTGACGCTGGCCCCCAGAAAATTGGTGTGGGTACTTGCTCATGTCAAGCGCCGACAATCCCACCGAATTGAGCAATTCGGCCACCCGGTTTTTCAACTCTTGATCATCTTTGATCAAGCCATGTTCGTGCAAGGGCTCGCCCACAATGGCTCCGACAGTCCACCTTGGATTCAAGCTGGCGTAGGGATCTTGAAAAATCATTTGGATGCGCTTGCGCATGGCCTTGGCATCGCTCGATTTGAAGGCGGCGTGTGCGTCCTGTCCGTCAAAGGTCAGGCCACCGCAGGTGGGCTCGTATAGGCCCACCAACAGGCGCGCAACCGTGCTTTTGCCACACCCCGACTCGCCCACCAATGCCAGAGTTTTGCCTCGCTCAATTTCGAAACTCACGCCATCAACAGCCTTGAGCAATTGGCGTGGTTTACCCTCAACGACACGGCTAAGCCACGGTGCAGAGACATCAAATGTTTTGGCCAAGTCACGGGCAATGACCAAGGCTTGCGAATTTTGTTGAGCCTCTTGAACGCTCATGCCACACGCTCCAATGTATTGACCTGATGTAGCCAGCAGGCCACCTGCGCTGGGCTGTTTTGAAATCCCCTCGAAACTGCTATCAAATCGGGACGCTCCAGCTGGCAACGGTCAAAAACTTGGGGGCAACGTGGGTTGAACGCACAGCCTTGGGGAATGGCGTTAAGGCGCGGCATGGCACCGTCAATTTGGTTCAAACGCTCGCGGTCGCTGTCCATGTCTGGAATGCAAGCCATTAAGCCCGCTGTGTAGGGATGCTCTGGGTGATTGATGACCTGATGGACCGGACCAATCTCGGCAATGCGTCCGGCATACATGACTGCCACACGATCGCATGTCTCGGCAATCACACCCATGTCGTGCGTGATGAGCATGACGGCGGCGCCGCGTTTTTTACAAACATTTTTCAAAAGGCTGATGATTTGCGCTTGAATAGATACATCCAAAGCCGTGGTGGGTTCATCGGCCACGATCAATTGGGGCTCGGCGGCCAGCGCCAACGCAATGACCACCCGCTGGCGCATACCGCCCGAAAACTGATGCGGGTAATGGTGAATGCGCTCTGCTGCCGCTGCAATGCCTGTGTCTTGCAACAGGCCAATGGCACGCTGCCGCGCTTCTTGATCTGACACTGGCAGGTGGGCCTGAATGGTCTCCGTCAATTGCTTTCCCACTGAATACAGTGGGTTCAAAGAGGTGAGTGGGTCTTGGAAAATAGCGCCAATCTTGCGGCCTCGAATACGCCGCATTTGATCGTTGTTGAGGTTATCAATGCGCTGGCCTTCTAACAAAATTTGGCCAGAGGCAATGCGGCCTGGCGGCTCTAATAACCCAATGATAGCGGCAGCCGTGAGTGACTTGCCTGCACCCGACTCGCCCACCACACCCAAAATTTCTCCGGGTGCAATGTCAAATGAAATTTCATCGATTGCACGCAGAGTACCGTGCCGACTGGGAAACTCCACCACCAAATTTTTAACTTGCAACAGACTCATGAAATTAGACTCAGTTTAAGTACATCGTTTGAATCAAAAAATTTAACGCAAACGAGGGTTCAGGGCATCGCGCAGCCAATCGCCCAGCAAATTAACCGACAAGGCAATTAAAACCAAGGTAACGCCCGGAAAAATGGTGATCCACCACTCACCCGAAAACAAAAAGTCGTTGCCAATGCGAATGAGTGTGCCCAACGATGGCGAAGTAGGAGGCACGCCAACACCTAGAAATGAGAGCGTGGCTTCGGTAATGATGGCGGTGGCCACTTGAATGGTTGCCAGCACCATGACAGACCCCAGCACATTGGGCAACACATGGCGCAACATGATGCGAAGCGGCGCCACGCCCGTCACCCGGGCGGCTTGGACATACTCTTTGTTGCGCTCCACCAAGGTGGTGCCGCGCACCGTGCGGGCATATTGCACCCAGCCAGTAAGAGAAATTGAAATGATTAACACTCCAAAGGCCATAGAGTCATCGGCATCTGGAAAAACAGCACGCCCCACACCTGCGATGAGCAAGGCCACCAAAATAGCAGGAAACGACAGCATCACATCACACAAACGCATGAGGAAGGCATCAAGCCAACCGCCACGAAAGCCTGCAATTAAGCCCAGACTCACACCCACCAACAAGGAGAGCATGACGGATGCCATGCCCACCACCAAGGAAATGCGTGTGCCGTACATCAGGGCCGACAAAATATCGCGGCCTTGGTCGTCTGTGCCCAGAAGATATTTGGCGCTGCCCTCGGCAGACCAGGCCGGCGGCAGACGTGCGTCCATGAGTTCCAGCGATGCCGCATCAAAGGGGTTGTACGGCGCCACCCACTTTGCAAAAATTGCGCAAAAAATGAACAAGAAGGCAATAAACGCAGCCGCCATGGCTGTTTTCGATTGTCGGAAGCTGTAGCCAACATCGCTGTTCAACCAACGAAGAATAGGATTGGACATGCCGTCTGAATCTTTCTTAAGGAATGTGTCTCTTGAAGTAATGCATCTACGGTGAACCCTGCGCTTAAGCACTGAACGTAAAAAAGCCCGCTGAAGTTTATTTAGCGTTTGACATTGAAATTGCCTTCTGGAGCATTCAGTTCAATGGCCGCCCGCTTTGCCAACACGCAACCTTGGATCGACGGCAAAATAAAGCAAATCGACTGTGAGGTTGATCACCACGAAGATGAGCGCAATCAAACACAAATAGGCCGACATGACAGGCACATCGGCAAAGGTGACCGCTTGAATGAACAGGAAGCCCATACCTGGCCACTGAAACACGGTTTCTGTGATGATGGCAAACGCAATGAGGCCGCCCAATTGCAAGCCCGTGATGGTCATGACAGGCACCAGTGTGTTTTTAAGCGCATGGCCAAAATGAATGGCTCGGTTTGACAAGCCTCTGGCGCGTGCAAACTTGATGTAGTCGGTGCGCAGTACTTCCAGCATTTCGGCGCGCACCAAGCGCATGATCAAGGTGAGTTGAAAAACAGTGAGTGTGAGGGCTGGCAAAACAATGTGGTGCCAGCCTTTGGCGGTGAGCAGGCCGGTGCTCCACCAACCAATTTTGACCACATCACCCCGGCCGAAACTGGGAAACCAACCCAGCAGCACCGCAAAAAACAAGATGAGCAAAATGCCAATCAAGAAAGTGGGTAACGAGACACCCAGCAGTGACAAGGTCATGAGCAACTGACTGGAAAAAGTGCCGCGGCGCAATGCGGCGTAAACACCCATGGGAATGCCAACCAACAACGCCATGCTAGCGGCTATCAAGGCCAACTCGAGGGTGGCAGGAAACCGATCTGCAATGAGCTGAGAAACTTTGGCGCCTTGCCGAAGACTGATCCCAAACTCGCCTTGAGCCGCGTTCAATAAAAAATAGCCAAACTGCACAATGAAGGGTCGGTCTAGCCCCAGGTCTTTGCGCAGTGCATTAATTTGATCCTGCGTGGCATCTGGCCCCAACATGAACAAAACGGGGTCGCCCACATATTGAAACAATAAAAATGCAATGAATGCAACCGACACCATGACCATGATGGCCTGAATGAGTCGTTGTAATATAAAAGCAAACATTCGTTTCCCTGAAAAACTACCTTGAACTTTGCAACAAACAAGCCCGATTTGGACAGATGAGAATCCTCATTTTTAGGCTTATTTTGAAAGCCCTTTAGCCTGGTGTGAGGCCAGAAATTCAATTCAGGACAATGGGACCAGACCAAGCCTGGGCATGGCTGCAGGTGTTATCGCTGTCGGTCATGATGCCAATCCCAATCGATGCGCCTGGCGGTGCACCAAAGACCATTTCGTAGTCTGCCCGAATGTTGCGTTCGTACACGGACCAGAAATTTAAACCGCATGAGGGTGAGTATGGCACGGGTTTTGGGCCTCCGAAGGCCCCTGGTCTGTGTAGTTTGAGTGACCGCAGATCGCCCAATGGCGAGCCCGCTGGGCGCACTGCGCTTTCGGTCTGCTTCACACGTAGCCCATCCCGCAGCGGGTGCAAATCGCTGTTTTTATCTTTTACCAATTGACGCGCTGGTTCCCCTCATAGTCTGGCGCCGGTTGCGCCGCCCCATCCCAGTCGGTTACCCAATCTGGCTGGCCGTGAGCACCCTCGCGCGCCGATGACGATGAAGCCAGGCAGTTTGCGCAAGGAAGACTACGAGTACGTGCGTCGGGTTCGCTTCCACTACACGCCAAAGCATGCCAGTTGGTTGAACATGGCTGAAAGCGAGATCGGGGTCCTCACGCGCCAATGCTTGAACACCAGATGCGATACGCGCGACGCGTTGCGACGCAACGTCAAGGCTTGGGAACAGCACCGCAACAAGCAACGTAAACCACTGATTTGGACGTTCACGAGGCAAAGAGCCGACGCCAAGTTCAAACGACACCATGTACCGTAATTTAAGATTCATGACACTAGGGTCGGATCGCCGGTGTTTCAAGCGGCATACCAGCAGCCCGACCAACCAAGTAGAGTTCCAGAGCTACCAGTTCACTGGAGCCAAGCGCGAAGGGCTCGGCACGCACCCCGCTCATGCAGTTGCGTAGCCGTCGCTGTAGTGTGCCCATGCCCTGCCACTCCAGCCGATAAAGCGGGTAGCCGGTCGGATGGGCCTGGGGAATCACGGTGCCGCCCAACAGGCGCCCGGCTTGCTGGTCATGGCATTGGGCGCAGGACAGATCCAGCTGGCCCAGGCGCTGGCTAAATAGGGTCTCTCCCTGTTTGCGAAATGTTTGTAGCCGGGGGTCGGGGTCAGGGCGGATCGACATGCCCCGGGATTGGTGAGCCACCACGGTTTCAAGTGCAATCAAGCGCTGGTCCATGGCTGGCAGGCTGGGCGCCAGTTGATGCCGCTGGCGGCATAAGTTGATCCGTTCGCCCAGGCTCACCGGTTTTTGACTCAGATTATCAAAACGGGGGTACTGCGCCGCAACGCCCTTCAGGCTGGCAACCGGGCCGTGACAGCTGACGCAGGACTTGTCCGCGCTGCCGGCAGTCCGGCTCCAAAGTGCCTCCCCGTCTGCGACCCACAACATGGCGGGGTTTTGGCGGTCATCGCGTTGGATATTCTGGGTAGCCACGCCCATATCGGCAAAGCCTGAGCGCCGTCCCTGGGCGTCGGTGGCAGCCAGGGGTTGGGCGCCAATCGGCTGCAGGCTGGCAGCAGCTAACGCAACCGACAGGACCTGCAACCAAACCCGCATATACGTTGTCAGCCAAGCACTTTGAGCGCTACGGTCTCAGTTTGCCGGAACCCTTGGTCGCCCTCCCAGACCAGGGTCAGTGTGCCGTTGCCGGTGGCACGCAATTGAAACGCCAGGTACGGGTTGGCTGAAATGGCCGAAAACAGCTGTGCCGAGGACACCAGGTGTTGTCCTGACTCATCGGCAAAAAAACACTTGAAGTGCCGTATCAGATCGCGGGCCAAGACCACACCGTCTGAGCCGGGCCGGTAGCCGGTTTCCATGGGGTGGGCAATCAGGGTCTGAATTTCGATGGTCTCGCCCCGACGAATCGACTTTGGCAGATTAATCAGCGTACGGGCCATGGTTTCAAGCCAATTCAATCGGTTTCGATACAGGCGGCCAGCGTCACGAACACTTCGATCGTGTGCGACCAGCAACTGCCGTCGTTCATGCGTGCCATCGCCACCAGTTGCTGGGTAGTGACCAGGCGGATTCGGGTCGAGACCTTGGCCACACCACAGCGCGGGCTCAGCTCGAAGCTGGCCACCTCGGTTTGTGGGTTGCGCTCATTGAAGATGGCAATAGCAGTCACGTGATCACCCAGACTCATCGGGCTTTCCACCGAGACCGTCGCGGGTACAGAATTGCCGTTGTCGACCAGCCGGGCGACATCTAGTAGCACCCGGCCGACCTGTACTTTGGCGCCTGCGGCAAATGCGTTCATGGCTTGGGTCAACTCGACCTGGGTCGCAGCGGTGGGCCGCACCAGCAAGGTCGCACCCAGGCCGACGCCTGCAGCCAAGGCTTGCCGCCGGGTGGGGGCACCTGGCGCAAAGTACTGGGGCCGGAACGGGCGGGGAGTCATGGCTAAAGCGGGCTGTCAGGTCAGTCCTGCAGCGTTTGCAGGTAAGCCACCACATCTTCTATCTGCTGGCTGTTCAGCAAGGGTAGGCCAGCCCAGGCCGATCCGACCCGGTTCAGCCCCTCGGTGCTGGCATAAGCCGGCATGATGCTGTCGGGGTTGAGGCTGCGCGCATTGGCAACGCGTTGACGCAACTGGGGCACCGACCAGCGCGATCCAGTCCCGGCTAGGTTGGGAGCCAGATTGCCCTGGAACCGCGAGTCTCCCGCGGGGGCGGCATGACACAGCAGGCACAGGCCAGCTTGCCGACTGACAACGATTGCCTGGCCACGCCCGATGTCTCCGGACAACGCTGGCAAAGGGTCTGGTTTGTCTTGGGCCGCCGCTGTGCCAAGAGCTAAAAACAGCGCGGCGGCCAAGGCATAAAAAGACGCTCGACCCTTGGGCCTCAGCCAATCATCTCGCTGCATACCTCGCTTGTCCTGCTAAGCCTTTTTGAGGCTGTGCTTGCTGAGTGGCAAGTCGCGGATTCTTTTGCCAGTTGCAGCAAAGATGGCGTTTAAAACAGCGGGCGCTGCAACGGCAATCGTCGGCTCGCCCACCCCACCCCAGAAGTCGCCCGAAGGCATCACGATGGATTCCACAGGGGGCATATCCGCCATTTTGACGACGGGGTAAGTGTGGAAGTTGCTCTGTTCAATGCGGCCATCTTTCACCGTGCAAGCCCCAAAGAGGG
>CAMATS010000027.1 GCA_945861195.1 Rhodoferax sp. OV413 | reverse complement strand
AGGCCAGTGACGCGCTTGAACTCGCTGGTGTTGTTCGTTGACCAGGGTGGCGCTCAGGGCGAGCGCGTGGCAGGCGATCCAGAGGTCGTTGGCGCCTATGGGTGTGCCCGCAGCGCGTAACTGGGTGAACTGTTTGGCGTAATGCACTCAAGTCCCGGTCAATCGCGTAGCGCACGGGAATCACGCGTGTCAGTGCATCCAGTTGGCGAATCACATCCTGTGAAAGGTCACCGCCTCCACGGGCAGCAAACGAAGGTCATTGGCACACATGCGTTCAAAATTGAACCATGCCGCCTGTGCTCGCGATTCGGTCAATCGTGCTGGTTCAGGGCTGCCAGCGAAAGCGTTTGAGCGTGTCTTCGCGCAGTTCGATGCCCAGCCCGGGTTTTTCGGGGACGCTGATGCTGCCGTTTTTCGGCCGAATTGGCGTGCTCAGTAAATCGGTTCTCAGCGGGTTGGCGGTGGCGTTGTACTCCAGATAGGGGCAGTCACGCATGGTGGCCATGCAGTGCAGGGTGGCGGCCACCAATATGTCGGTTGACCAGCAGTGCGGTATCACGCGCACATTGCGGGCCTCGGCGTGGGCGATCACCCGCAGCATGGCTGAAATACCGCCCATGCGCGCAATGTCGGGTTGAATGATGCGCAAACCACCTCGGTCCATCAGGTCCAAATAATCGAACTCATGAGAGGCTTTTTCGCCGGTGGCAATTGGCGTGGGCGAAGCGGCTACCAGTTTGGCAAAACCACCTATGTCATCTGGCGACAGCGGTTCTTCCAAAAAGAACAAATCCTGCTCGGCATAGGCTCTGCCAAGCTGAATGGCATGGTCAAGCGGCACAGAAAATCCCATGTCGATCATGATGTCGAAATCAGGCCCGAGTGCCTGCCGTAGCCTGGCGGCGATGGCGATATCGGACTTGCGGTCCTTGCCTAGGGCACCCCAGCCGAACTTCATCGCCCGGTAGCCGCTCGCCTTGTGTTGTAGCGCCAAGTCAATGGTGCCCTCAATCGTGGGCTGCGACAAGTCCGAGGCGTAGGCCAGGTGCTCGCGCTTGCGCGCGCCGCCCAGCAGTCGGTAGACCGGCAGCCCCGAGGCTTTGCCCAAGATGTCCCACAACGCCAAATCGACACCCGACATGGCGTGCATCAAGAGGCCGCGGCGCCCATAGGTTTGGCTGGACTTGTACATCTTGTCCCACAGCCGGTTGATGTCGCGAGGATCTTCGCCAATCAGCAGATGTTTGAGGCCCTGTGCCGACACCGAGTACACGGGGGAATCAATGATGGCCTGCGCCGCCAGCGGGTTGGTATGCGCCTCACCGATACCGACAATGCCTTCATCGGTGTGGACGCGAATCACACAAATCGTCTGGCAACCATCGCCAATCTCTTGCACCACGGGCAGGCGCAGCAAAATTGTCTCTACATCAGTTATTTTCATGGTTATCCCCGATTGATTCGGCCAATCATGTTAACCCGAGCCCCGGCTGCAAACAGGTCCACTTTACCCAGCGCATCTTGAGCCATTGATCCGACCGGGTCACCAATTGCCCATAATCGCATCCGGTAACAGCTTGGAGGCCTTCACCATGACCCATGTGTTTCACCGTCACACCCAGTCGCGTATGCCCGAGGCAGCCTCGGCCAGCGGACTTGAAATCACCGATACCAACGGCAAGACTTATATCGATGCTTGTGGCGGCGCCGCGGTTTCCTGCTTGGGCCACAACCATCCCGAGGTGATTGCAGCGGTGGCTGCCCAGCTGGGTCGGTTGGACTATGTGCACAGCAGTTTCTTCACCAGCCGTGCTGCAGAAGAATTGGCCGAGGTTTTGCTGGAGCGGGCCCCCGCCGGCATGTCGCATGTTTTTTTGGTGTCGGGCGGCTCTGAGGCGATGGAGGCGGCCTTGAAGATGGCGCGTCAATATTTCGTCGAAATCGGTCAGCCTCAGCGTCGCCATTTCATTGGCCGTCGGCAAAGCTACCATGGCAACACCTTGGGGGCTTTGGCCGTGGGTGGCAATGCCATGCGCCGCGCCCAGTTTGCGCCGCTTCTCTTTGACGTCACCCATGTGGCGCCCTGTTACGAGTACCGGGACCGACTGCAGCATGAATCTGCGGAGCAATATGGCCTGCGCTTGGTGGGTGAACTCGAGGCGGAAATTTTGCGCCTGGGCCCCGAGACTGTGATCGGCTTTTGTGTCGAGACCTTGGTTGGCGCAACCCTGGGCGCAGTGCCGGCGGTACCGGGCTATTTGAAGGGTGTGCGCGCGGTCTGCGAGCGTCACGGAGTTTTGTTGATCGCCGACGAGATCATGTGCGGTATGGGCCGCACAGGCGCCATGCATGCCGTTGAGCAGGAGGGGATTGTTCCCGACCTGATGGCCGTGGCCAAGGGTCTGGGGGGTGGCTACCAAGCGATAGGCGCGGTTTTGGTGCAACACAAAATCCATGATGTTTTTGCGCGGGGCAGCGGCCGCTTTATGCACGGCCACACCTATATGGGGCATCCGGTTGCTTGCGCCGCGGCGCTCCAAGTGCAGCGCATCGTGCAGCGCGACCAGTTGGTTGATGCTGCCCGGATTCAGGGCCTTGCGCTGCGCGGCCGACTCGAGGCGGCCTTGGGTGGCCATCGGCATGTGGGCGATATCCGGGGCCGTGGCTTGCTGCAGGCCTTTGAAATCGTGGCTGATCGAGGCGACAAAAGTCCGTTTGATCCAGCGTTACAACTCAACGCCCGGGTTCGTGAGCAGGCGATGGCGCGCGGCTTGTTGGTCTATGCCATGGGCGGGACCATCGATGGCCGCCGCGGCGACCATATTCTTTTGGCTCCGCCATTTACCGTGCAAGACAAGGACCTCGACCTGATCATCGAACGCCTCGCCGATGCACTCGATGCGGCGTTTGCCAGCCTGCCAAGCGCCTGATCAAGGGCCGCAGCTAAAGCCCAACCCTGCTGGGTGTCTCACAACGGTCTCAGGTACTGGGGCTGTCCCTGAGCAGCCGATCGATAGCGGCGCACAGGGCGGCGCATTCGGCCTTGGTGGTGTCCCAGCGACACACAAAACGGGCTACGGTGGGTCCCCGCCGATGGAACAAAAATCCCGCTTTATCCAGGCCTGCCAACGCTGACTCAGGCATCTCGACAAACAGCTCGTTGGCCTGCACCGGGGCGACCAGCCTGAGGCCGCGGAGTCCGTCAATCTGCGCTGATATACGGGCTGCCGCCGAGTTGGCTTGGCGCGCCAGGCGCAGCCACAGGTCGTCCTCGACATAGGCCATGATCTGCGCCGAAGCAAACCGCATCTTTGACCAAACCAGGCCGGCTCGGCGCAAATGGAATTCGATGTTGGCGGCTGTGTCGGGTGCAAAGACAACGATCGCATCGGTCAACAGGCCGCCATTTTTTGTCACGCCAAGTGACAGCAAGTCAACGCCGGCACGCCAACTGGCCTGGGCCGGGGTGCACCCTAGTGCCACCAAAGCATTGGCAAAGCGTGCGCCGTCCATGTGAACCTTCAGGCCATGCGCGTGGGCCACTGCGCTGACCGCAGCGAGCTCGTCGGTTTGGTAAATTGCACCCATGTCGGTGGCCTGCACCAGGTTCACGGCACAGGGCTGGTTCTTGTGTGACTGGCCTACTCCCGCGCTAAGGATTGCATCTTGCAGGGCCTTGGCGTCAACTTTCCCGTGTGGTCCATCGACCGCCACGAGTTTGGTGCCGCCGCCGAAAAAACTGGTGGCGTTGCATTCCGAGGTGTTGATGTGCGCCAGTGCACTGCAATAGACAGCGCCAAAGGGCGTGCATGAAGCAGCCAGCGCAACTGCATTAGCCGCCGTACCCGTTGGAACCGGGAATACCCGCAACGGTGTTTCAAACACCTCCGCCAGTCGATCCTGCAGGGCTAGGGTTAAGGCGTCGCCACCGTAACCGAGCGCAGTGCCGCTGTTGGCAGTGTTGATCGCTTCAATAAGTTCTGGCGCAGCGCAACCTGAGTTGTCACTTCGAAAATCAATGGCGTCTGGTCTCATGGCTGCTGTATGGGTTGGGGCCGGTCGGCAAAATCCCGATCCACCAAAGATCGGACTCGCTTGATCCTACGCCGGGTCCAGGGCAGAAGTTAACAAAGCAGAACCATGCGGGTCGAAAAAACTGGTTGAAAAAATTGGTTATTGACCGGGCTGTACAAATCGATTAAGGTGCCCCGGAGCATGCAAAAGCCAAGCACCAATGCCCAGCCACGTTGCCCCTCTGTGCCATTTAATTAGGAGCCCAGCATGGTAATTCTTGACCGAAAAGTGACCGCCCGCGGGATCAAACCTGGCGGATTTATCCGATGAGCACCTGCGATTTCATGTGTTTGAACGGCGATATCGTTCCGTACGGCGAAGCAAAAATCCATGCTTTTTCGGCGGTTGTCAAATACGGGCTTGGTGTGTTTGAGGGTCTGCGGGCTTATTGGAATGCTGAGCACCAGCAACTCTATATCTTTCGCCTCAGCGAACACCTCGAGCGCCTGCGTTATGGCATGAAGGTGATGCGTTACGAGCGAATTTTTGATGCGCCCTTTCTCGAAGACTGTCTGCTGCGTACCCTGCGTGCCAACGCTATTCGCGAGAACGCACACATCCGCATGATTGCCTACATCGACGGCGACGACGAACTGACTGTGACCGGGCCAGTGGGGCTGGTGATTGGTGTAGTTAAGCGCGGGCCTGGCAAGTTTTTGCAAAGTGGCGTGCGGGTTGCGGTGAGTTCATGGCAACGTATCGCAGACAACGCGTTGCCGCCGCGGGTCAAGAGCACTGCCAATTACGTCAACAACCGAGCCGCTGAACTGACGGCACGCCTAGACGGATACGACGGCGCACTGATGCTCAGTGCCGATGGCAAGTTGTCCGAGGGCACTGGAGCCTGCGTTTTTTTGGTTCGCGGGGGGCAACTGATCACGCCGGACGGCGCCAGCGATATTTTGGAGAGCATCACCCGTGATACGGTGATGCAAGCTGCCCGCACGGTGCATGGGCTGGTGGTTCAAGAGCGGCGGGTTGACCGCACCGAGTTGCTGGCTGCCGAGGAAGCGTTTTTGTGCGGTTCGGGCCAGGAGGTGGTACCCATTGTGTCGGTTGACCGGATTGCGGTGGGGGACGGGCAGCCCGGGCCTGTCACTCGCCTGATTCAGGACCACTATTTTCGCCTGGTGGGTGGTGAAATTGCCGACCACCCGGCTTGGCGTACGCCGGTTTGGCCAGGTCAATGAGTCGCACCGGCTGCTTGCAGACCTCGCGATGTCTATTTTGAATCAGCCTGACACGCGCCCCGAACTGGTGGTGATTGGCGGCTTGGCTGATTGGATGGTGCTTGAGCTGCGCGCCCTGTACCGTGTGCATGATCTGGGAGGTGTGAGCAATGAGACTGAGCGGGCTCGGCTGCTGGCTCAAGCCGCTGGGGCCGGGGCAGCAGTCACCACGGGCCTGGTGGGCATTGATGCCCAAACTGTGCGACAACTTCCCGGGCTGCGCTTGGTGGCTTGTTTTGGCGTTGGTTACGACCGGGTTGACCGGCCTGCCCTGAACGAACGCGCCATAGGTTTGTGTAACACCCCGGGCGTAGTTTCGAATTGCGTGGCCGATCATGCGATGGGTTTGCTGATCGCCCTGATGCGCCGCATTGCGCAGGCAGATCGCTTGGCGCACGCAGGTATTTGGGGCAAAAAGACGATTGGCCTGACCCGGCGTGTGTCAGGCTTGCGGCTTGGCATTCTTGGGCTGGGCGACATCGGCCAAACTGTTGCGCGCCGAGCCACTGGGTTTGACATGCCGATTGGTTACCACAACCGCCACCGCCGGGCTGATTTGAGCTACGAATATTTTGAATCTCCCCTGGAGCTCGCCCGCTGGGCTGATTGCCTGCTGGTGGCCTGCGCTGGTGGTGCTGCCACCCGGCACCTGGTCAATCAAGCGGTACTTGATGCACTGGGCCCGCAGGGGGTGCTGGTGAATATTGCACGGGGTTCTGTGGTCGATGAAAACGCGTTGGTTTCTGCACTGGTGGCCGGCCGGCTGGGTGGTGCTGCGCTGGATGTGTTTGAGGCCGAGCCGAGTATTCCGGCAGCGCTCTTGGGCATGGACAGGGTGGTGCTGACGCCGCATATCGCCGGCAGTACGCAGGAGACTTGGCGAGAGGCCTTTGATTTGGTGCTGGCCAATTTGGCAGCCTTCTTGGCCGGACGCCCCTTGCTCACGCCGGTGGCGGACTAAATGTCTGCCTGCGGACCGGCTATGCCTGGCTAAACCGGCTGGTTTTTCAGCCCGCGCAGTCGCTGCCCAGGTGGAACAGGCAATCGCCGCGCTGGCTCAGCCCGGGCACCCGCTTGCAGATGACCAATCCAGCGCGCTCGAAGCAGGCCACTGCGGGCTCGCGCCAGGGCGTGGCGGGGCTGTGGATGCGCGCAGCAGCTTGGCCGGCGTGCACGCTCTCGCCGAGTTCGACCAGGGGCTCGAACAGGCCATCCTCAGGCGCGTAAACATAGTAGTCGGCGCCCACAACTTCAAGCAGCCGGGTTGGTGGCGCCGGTTCGGGGTGCGGCGCCTGCAGCACGCCAAGATGGTGCAGCACGCGCCTCAGGCCTGCCTCGCAGGTCCGCAGGGCGGCGGCGCTCACCTGTCCGCCGCCGGCCAACTCGGTGCCCAGGTGTCGCACACCTTTGCGAGCGGCCGCCGCCGAAGAGGTGCGTTGCGCACCTTGCGGCACATTCGACAGGTAGGCGATTGGCGCACCAAAGGCACGCAGCAGAGCAATGGTTTCAGCCAAGGCGGCCGGGTCTGACGAGCGCCGCGCCAGCGCCGCCGGGATATAGCTCAGGGAGCTGCCACCAGAGTGCAGATCGATCAGGACTTGAACGCTGGGCAAAATCGATTCCTCAATAAACCAGGCGATTTGTTCGGTGACACTGCCATCTGGATCACCGGGAAAGCTGCGATTCAGGTTGCCTTGATCAATCGGCGAGGTGCGCATGCCGGCCATAGCTGCGGGAAAGTTGGCCGAGGGCAGCAGGATCACTCTGCCGCAGATCTCGTCGGGGGAGAGGCTGCGGATCAGATTGCCCAGCGCAATCTGGCCTTCATATTCGTCGCCGTGGTTGCCAGCCATGAGCAACACGGTTGGGCCCGCACCGCGGGCGATCACGGCGACCGGGATCGGGATAAAGCCGTAAGCAGAGCGGTGCACCGAATGGGGCAGGCGGATGAAGCCGGTGTGCTTACCGCTCACGGCAAAGAGATCGAATTCTGGGCTGAGACGGGTTGTCATGGGCTTGGCTCGGAGTTTAAGAAAAATGGCACGCGCTCAAATGTCGATCGCCCACGGCGCGCAGTGCGGGCGCCTCAATTCTGCAGGTGTCTTGAGCGATCGGGCAACGGGTGTGGAAGTGGCAACCCCGGGGTGGATTGGCCGGACTGGGAATTTCCCCTGCCAGCGGCACTGGCACCGCTCGCTGGCGCGGATCAGGCAGGGGAACCGACTGCAGCAGGGCCCGGGTGTAAGGGTGGCTGGGCCGGGCATACAGGTCTTGCTTATCAGCAATTTCGACGATTCGGCCCAAGTACATCACCGCCACCCGATCGGCCATGTGTTTAACCACACTCAGGTCATGTGCTATGAATAGGTAAGACAGACCAAAGCGTTCTTGCAGGTCTTGCATCAGGTTGATGATTTGTGCCTGTATCGACACGTCGAGGGCCGAGACCGGTTCGTCGCAGACGATGAAGCGCGGTCTCAGCGCGAGTGCGCGCGCAATACCGATACGCTGACGCTGGCCGCCCGAGAACTCGTGCGGATAGCGTCCGGCATAGGCCTGCGGCAGGCCAACCAGATCGAGCAGTTCGCTGACTCGATCGGCTCGGTTCGCCATGTTGTGGATGTAGAGCGGCTCGCCGACGATTTGGGCCACCGTCATACGCGGGTCAAGGGCACTAAACGGGTCTTGAAAGATGATCTGCATATCTCGGCGGCGTAGGCGCAAGGCGTCTGCATCGAGTGCCAGAAGGTCTTCGCCAGCAAAGCGTAATGTGCCAGCTGTCGGCTCGAGCAAGCGCAACACCAGCCGACCGGTGGTGGTTTTTCCACAGCCTGATTCGCCGACCAGTGCCAGCGTCTCTGATTCAGCCAGGTCGAAGTCGACCCCATCGACAGCGTGCACGGCGCCCACGACCTTTGGAAACAGCAGCCCTTTGAGCAGCGGAAAATGCTTCTTGAGCCCCCGAACTTCAAGCAAGACCGGTTTCATGTTGGAGCCAAGTGTTGCGGGCTGATGCGCAAGCAGGCGGCGCGGTGTCCCTGCCCAAGTTCACGGGTTTCGGGTACCGCGCTTCGACAGTCGTCGCCGGCTTGCGGGCAGCGCGGGTGAAAGCGGCAACCCTGGGGCATGTCGCCAAGAGGCGGCACTGAACCGGGTATCACCGCCAGGCGCTTGCGTTGCTGCGTCAGCGAGGGAATGCTCTCCAGCAGGCGTTTGGTGTAGGGGTGAGCTGGCGCATGAAAGACCGCCTCAACCGGGCCCTCTTCGACGATACGCCCGCCATACATCACAAGCACTCGATCGACCGTTTGGGCGACCACGCCGAGGTCATGCGTGATCAGCACCAGTGCCATGCCAAGACTGGCCTGCAGTTCACGCAGCAGCGCCAGGATTTGCGCCTGTATCGTGACATCGAGTGCGGTTGTTGGCTCGTCGGCAATCAACAATTTGGGGCCACAAGAGAGGGCCATGGCGATCATCACGCGCTGGCGCATGCCGCCGGAGAGTTCGTGGGGATAAAGCGTTAGTCTGGCATGTGGATCAGCGATGCCGACTTGCTGCAATAAATCAGCGCTGCGCGCAAGCGCCTGGGCAGGGCTCAGGCCACGGTGCACTTGCAGCGTTTCGGCGATTTGCCGGCCTATGGTGAACACAGGATTGAGGGCAGTCATGGGCTCCTGGAAGATCATCGCAAGTTCGCGCCCCCGCACCATATTGAGCGCCGAATCTGACAATCCCAGCAGGTCACGCCCGCCGTAAACGATGCGACCGCTGACCTGGCCTGAGGCCAAGCCGAGGATCGACAGCGCAGTCAAAGACTTGCCTGAACCGGATTCACCCACAATGCCCAAGGTCTCACCGGGGGCTAGCGAGAATGACACATCGTCAACTGCCACCTGCGCGCTGCCAAAGGCGACCCGCAAATGCTCGACGCTTAGCAGGGCCTCAGCCATGTTGAACTTTGAGCCGAGGATCGAGCACATCGCGCAGGCCGTCGCCCAGCAAGTTCAGGCCCATCGCTGTCAGGGCAATCGCGATACCCGGGAAAAGAGCCATCAGTGGCGCTTCGCGCAGATAGGCCTGCCCCTCAGCGATCATGCTGCCCCAGCTGGGGGTTGGCGGGGGTGGGCCGACGCCGAGAAAACTAAGTATCGATTCGGCCAGCACGGCGTAGGCAAAAATGAAGGTCAGCTGCACAATCAAAGGCGCCATGCTGTTGGGCAGGATGTGACGCCAAATCACCCAGCCATGGCGCGCGCCACTCGCCAGGGCGGCCTGAACATAGTCCATTTCGCGCACCACCAGCACGCTGCCGCGCACGATGCGCGCGGTGCGTGGTGTGTACACGGCTGACAAGGCAATGACGGCATTGATGGCCGATGGTCCGAGGGCAGAGGCAATGGCAATCGCCAGCAAAATAGCCGGAAAAGCCATCAGCGCATCCATCAGGCGCATCAATGGGCCGTCAAGGCGTTTGAAGTAACCCGCCAGCAAGCCGATGCAGGTGCCCGCCACCCCAGTCACCAAGACCACAGCGAAGCCGATAGACAAAGACAGCCTGGAGCCATACAACAGTCGGCTCCAGATATCGCGGCCATAGTTGTCGGTACCAAGCAGGAAGGCCCACTGCGGTGTGCGAAAACGCGCCCGCACATTCATTTTCTCGGGGGCTGCGGTTGCCAGGAGATCGGCAAACAAGGCCATGGCAAGCACCAAGCCGAACAGGATGACGCCGGTGATGAACAGCCGGTGGCCGAGCAAGCGCCGCCAAATCGTGGCGGCAGCCCTGGGCAGGTGCGGTGCTGGCGCATCAACCGCTGCCGGGTCGGGCGGCTGGGCGCTTGTGCGGTCAGGATCGGCCATCATGCTTGATACGTGGGTCGATCACGGCATAGAGCAGGTCAACTGCGAGGTTGAGCAGTACCAGCATGGCGGCGGTCACCAGCAGACCGCCTTGGATCACTGGGTAGTCACGGCTGAAGATGGCCGTCGCCAGCAGCCGGCCAAGACCGGGTATGGAGTAGACAGTCTCGATCACCACTGAGCCCGACAGCAGCAGGCCAAAGCTGATGCCGATGACAGTGACCACCGGCACCAGCACATTGCGCAGCGCATGCTGGCCTACCACCATCCGAATTGGCAAGCCCTTGGCCCGAGCGGTTCGCACATAGTCTTGCCGCAGCACTTCGAGCATGGTCGCCCGGGTGATACGCGCCAACAATCCGATTTGCAACAGCGCCAGCGAAATACCGGGCAGGATCAGGCAGCGCACCCAGCCGAGCGGGTCGTCAGCAAATGGCGTGTAGCCACCTGCTGGCAGAACCTCGAGCCAAACGCCGAAAGCCACGATCAGCATCAGGCTGAGCCAGAAGTTTGGCACTGAGACGCCGATCAGTGCCAACATCAGCACCGCCTGGTCAATGGCTGTGTTGGCCTTGAGAGCGGCGATGATGCCCGCAGGAACCCCGATGATGATGGTCAATAGCAGGGCGAAACCAGCCAGCGCCAGCGTGACTGGCAGCCGCTCGGCGATCGCCGTGGTGACTGATCGGTTGAGCAGCAGGGATTGGCCAAGGTCGCCGCGCAACAGGCCGCCATACCATTCGAGCAGCCGCACACCAAAAGAGCGATCTAGCCCCAGTGCCTGGCGGACTTGCTGAACCTCTGCGTCCGAGGCCCCTGAGCCAGCGATGACCATGGCGGGGTCACCCGGCACCAATTGCATGATTGATGCAGCTATCAGGGTGACGAGCAGCAAGACCGGAATGGCGCTGAGCAAGCGCCTGAGGACGAATTCAGCCATGCCGGGCCCTTTGCTGGTGCAATCCCGATAAATGCGACACCTGGCGCCACCGGGGTGGCTTTGGATTCGGCCTCAATCCTCAAGCCGCACATTCCACATGCGCGGAATGCGGTAGGGCACAAAGCCTTTGACGTTGGCGCGTGACGCCTGTTTGCGGGTGAGGTCGCCAAACTTCAGAAACAGCACCTGGTCGTAGACCCGCTCCTGAAACTTGGAAAAAGTTGCCTTGCGCGCCTGGAAGGTGGTTCCGGTGATGAGTTCGGTGTACAGGGCGTCAATCACCGGATCAGCCGTAATCTGGTTCTTTTGCGGACTGACCACGTCTTTGAGCGCGGCATAGGGGCCAACCGAGGGGCCGCTACCTTGGCCGGTGAACCAGAGATTCCAGGCGTTGCCGTCACTGCGGCGGGCCATGGCCGTGGCCCAGTCGAACACATCGACGCGTACCTTGAAGCCTGCTGCCTTGAGTTGCTCGGCCACCACCTGCGCGGCCTTGTACATGGACTGGTAGCTGGAGTTGGTGATGATCACGATCTCCTCGCCCTTGTAGCCGGCCTCTGCCAGCAGTTTGCGCGCCCCTGCAGTGTCTTTTTTGTTGTAGAACTGCGCCCCATTGGTGACATGGTAGGGGTTGCCGGGGTATTGCAGGCCGGGCTGGAGCACGTAGGCGCCGTCAGTGGCGATCTCCATGATTTCTTCCATATCGAGGGCGATTTGCAAGGCGCGCCGGACCCGGTTGTCATTGGTTGGCGCCTTGGCGTGGTTGACCCAGGCCCCTTGCAGCCACCAGTTTTTGAGGTCATAAACGGCAATTGCCTTGTTGCCAGCAATGCGCTTGGCTGATTCGATTGGCAGGTCTTCAATGATGTGGAACTGTCCGGCCTCGAGGCCGGCCACGCGGGCTCCAGGATCCTTCACAAGCTTGAAGTCGACTTGCTCAAAGAAAATTTCTTTGCGCCCGGCAAACCCGTCGGTGCCCTTGTAGCGACGGTCCGGCACATAGTCTGGGAAGCGCTTGAGCCGAACATGGCTGTCGGCTTGCCAATCGACGAACTGCAGCGGGCCGGTGCCTATCAGATCAACCTTGCCGCCCTCGCGATCGCGCTGGCTCGCCGGCATGATCGCCAGCGGCGTGACGAAGCTTGACAACTCGTCAAGAAACACGGGCACCCGTTTTGAAAGGCGCAGCACCACGGTGTAGGGGTCGGGCGTATCAATGGCGGTGACCGGATCCAGGATGACTTTTTGTAGTGCCACGCGCTTGTAGCGCTCAAGAGAGGCCTTCACATCGGCTGAGGTCATCTCGGCGCCGTTGTGAAACTTGACGCCCCGGCGCAAGTTGAAGGTGTAGCTCAGCCCGTCGGTGCTTTCTGTGATTTTGTCAGCGAGTTCCGGTACAACCGCATTGGTTTCGTCGCGGGTCACCAGAGTCTCGAAGATGTGCATCGCCACATTGCGGGTGGAGATCGAGGTTGAAAAATAGGGGTCCAGCGTTGGCGGTGGCGCCTCCTGCGCAAAAACCAGCATGGCAGCGCGTTTTGGGGTTTGCGCCAAGGCGGGTGTGGCTCCGTAAATGCACAAAGCGCACAGGGCGCCTAGCCTGATCAGCCGTTGGTGCAGGCCCAGCGGGACTTGGGGGGGTGTGGTCATGTTGATCCATCCTTGCGAGATTGGCAAACACTGTGGGCCGCCTGGAATGCCTTGGTGGCACGGGTCAAAACGGGCATTGGCAAGCCGCTTGTAACATTTCTCGCAGTTCACCAAAAGAGGGTAAACCACTACGCGCTGGCCTTGGCAGGCGCTGGTTACCGGGCCCCCGCCCAAGGTAGGCTGCGTCGCTGTGCCGGCTGGCACCGCAGGTGTGCTGCACAGAAAATAACGGTTAAAGGGTAAACACGGATGCTTGTGGTGCTGTAAGCGCGCTACCATATTCGACGCTTGTTTTTTTTGAGCGCAACCGACAGGCCTGCATTGTTAAAGTCTGAAATCCTGGCAGTTGCCAAGGTGCATCCGCTGTACCTCCAAGCCCTCAAAGAGGTGTTTCATGTGCACGACTGCGCGCATGAAGGCGACGCGGCTCGCTTTGCTGAATTGGCTCCGCGCATTCTGGGCCTGGCGGCGGGCGGGGAGTCGCTGGTGCC
>CAMATS010000026.1 GCA_945861195.1 Rhodoferax sp. OV413 | reverse complement strand
CATTTGTTGCATGCTAACAAAAACCAATCAGCGCTAGGATTCGACTCTTCGTGTGCCAAAATAATGCCCCCATGGCAACATCCAGATGAGACGGGTTAGTCTTAGCTTTGAACATATTCGCGTCGGCGAGCCTTTGGCTTTCGCTGTCTGGGACGCCAATGGCCTGATGGTTGCGGGTCGCGGCCATGTCCTGGCCAGCCAGCGTGAATACGATGTCATGCTCAGCAAGCGCAACGACCTGTTTGTTGACGCCTTGGAGTACCACCGGTTCAAAGAGGCCTTTGAGCGACGGCTCAACCAAATGGTCGACAGCAACCAGTCGCTGGCAAAAATCAACAGCGCCAAGCTCACTGACATGGGCGCTTTGCGGCTCAAAGATGCGCGCGGTAGCACCGGCCTCAACCAGCCGGGCGGCGCCGGTCGGACACTTGCCACGAGCGCCCAGTTCAGCCAGGCCACGGCCACCGCGCCAGTGCTCGAAACCCATGTCGACTGGCTGGATTTGATAGACGAGGCCAACAACACCCTGCAAGCTGACACAGCCGAGGTATTTGGTCGCCAGCTCGAGCGCTTGTATGCGCGTGTGGTCCAGCAAAGCAACTCGGGGGCCGACAGCGCCCTGCTGATGCTGGTGTTTCTTTCCTCCAAATCGCCCGAGCAGTACAGCGCCACCCATGCCCTGTTGGTCGCTTTCATCTGCCACATCGCAGCACGCGATGTCTTGAAGTGGTCAGATGCTCAACAAGCAACCCTGGTCAGGGCGGCGCTCACCATGAACATCAGCATGCTCAAGTTACAAGACCGGCTGGCCCAGACAGAGGGCAGGCCGAGCATCGCGCAAAGGAAAGAGATTGCGCAACACGCCGCGCGATCGGCTGAAAAACTGCGCGCGCTCGGCGTCTCTGATGCTGATTGGCTCCAAACCGTTCGCGACCACCACACCGCGGATGCCAAACCCTTTGCCACATGTACGCCAGCCCAAGCCATGGCCCGACTGATCCAGCGAGTCGATACTTGCACCGCCGGTCTAGCGCCTCGCCGTTCCCGCAAAGCACGGCACACCAGTGCCGCACTCAAGTCGATCTACTTCAATGAGGCAAGCCAAGCAGACGATGCTGGCGTGGCCATCATCAAGTCCATCGGCGCGTATCCACCCGGGTCTTTTGTCCGTTTGGCCAACCATGAAATCGGTGTCGTGATCCGCCGCGGCTCCAATATCAGCATGCCGCGGGTAGCCGTTTTTCTCAGCTCTGACGGCCAGGCCACCAGCGTACTCAAGACCCGTGAAAGCAGCCTGAACGAGTACCGCATCGTGGAGGGCTTGGCAGCGACCGACCAAAAGACCGGCGTCAAGCTCGATCAACTCCTCAAACTCAGCAGAATTGCCAACGCCACGCTGGGCGAGTAATTTGCGACCACCCGCACTGCTTGCTTTTTCTCAGCCAGGCCCAAGTCCATGCATTTAGTCCCATGCCCAATTAGCTCCCTGTTGCTGGGGCAGCCCACCGCTTTTGATTTGTTCAGCCAAGACGGAACACTGCTTGCCAAACAGGGGCATCGGTTTGAAAGCGGCCGGGAGTTGGCTCGCCTGACCAAGGACGGTGCCGATGTTTTCACCAGGTTCGAAGATTCCAAGGCCGGCCAAGAAGCTGAAATGAGAGAAATGATGCTGGCCTTGGTCAGTGAACCGGCTAACTCGGGCGACAAATCACAGGCAAGCGGATCTCCTGCCGGGGCGAAGAGCAGGGCTGTCAAAGAAACTAAAAGCGCCGACCAGATTCGCGCTGAACTCGACAGCGAGCCCGATTGGCCCTACCTTCAAGAGCAGGCCCATGCGATTCTCAGTAAAAGGACAAATGAATTATTTTTGCGGCAAATCGACCGACTTGTCGACAAGCTGAGCCACTATAGCCAGGCCAATCCGGATGGAACGCTGCTGGTTTTGATCCACCTGACATCCAAGGATCTCGAACGCTACAGCGCCAACCATGCGGTGTTGGTCAGCGTGCTGTGCAATATTGCAGCCAAGGAGGTTTTGCTTTGGCCAGATGACCTGCGAAAAAAACTTTGCTGCGCTGCCATGACGATGAATGTTGGCATGACAGCCCTGCAGGATCAGCTTGCGCTTCAGCCCAATCCCCTGACCGAACTGCAACGAGAGTTGATTGACCTGCATGCCCAGCAAGGCGCAGAATTGCTTGCGACTTATGGCCTGCAGGACAAGGAGTGGATTGAGACTGTCAGGGGCCACCACATGCAACCGGCTGGACCGCTGGCCCAACGCAGCCTGGTCGAGCGGTTCAGCCGCCTGATTCAGCGGGCCGACCAATTCGCAGCGGCGATCTCCCCACGCGCCACGCGCAAGCCGATCACGCCAAGCCTTGCCATGAAGGCCCTTTACTTTGATGAACAAAAGCAAGTCGACGAAGCCGGCGCTGCCATCATCAAGGCAGTTGGCATTTATTCACCCGGCTCTTATGTGCGGCTGGGGTCGAACGAAACCGCTGTCGTGGTCCGCCGCGGGGCCAACACCGCCAGCCCCTTGGTTGCGGTGGTTCTTAACCGCTACAACCAACCCCACCACGAGCTGACCCTGCGCGACACCTCCAAGCCTGAGTTCCGGGTGCTCAACAGCTTAGCGCCACAGGACGTCGGTGCCAGGCTCAATATTCAGCGGCTGATGGCGCTGACCAAGACCCGAGCGACAGCCTGAGGGCCAGGCCCCGACCGCAGGTCAAGCCGGTACAAGGCCAGCACTGCACCTGCTAATGTGCTAAATTACCGCTCAGTCACAAAGTTACTTACTCGTTTTATGTTTCGTTCCACGCCTTTTCCCGCGCCTAGAGCGCCCGCTTTGCGGGCTGAGCCCTGCTCACCCAGTGCCCAGTCGTGAAACTCGCCATCGTTGGTTCTGGCATTTCAGGCTTGGCCGTGGCCCACAGCCTGAAGGGCCAAGCAGACATCACACTGTTTGAAGCGGCGGACTACTTTGGCGGCCATACCAACACGGTCGAGCTGACCCTAGACGGCCCGAATGGGCCTTTGACGCACGGCGTAGATACCGGCTTTTTGGTCTTCAACGAGCGCACCTACCCTGCACTGATACGCCTTTTTTCAGAGCTCGCCGTGCCGACTGCGCGCTCAGATATGTCGTTTTCGGTGCAGGTGCCCCAAGCCGGTTTCGGCACGCCCCTGGAATGGAGCGGCGCTTCGCTCAGCAGCGTTTTTTCGCAACGCCGCAACCTGTTTCGCCCGCGTTTTTTGCGGATGTTGCTCGATGTCTTGCGCTTCAACCGCCTGGCTACCGGCCTGGCCAGAAACGGTCAAGAAACCGAGATGATGCAGCCCCTGGGCGATTTTTTGCATCAGCATCGTTTCTCGACAGAGTTTCGAGACTGGTATTTTCTGCCGATGCTGGGCTGCATCTGGAGTTGCCCGACCGACCAAATGCTGCGATTCCCGGTGGCCACGATGGTGCGGTTTTGCCATAACCACGGACTGATTCAGGTAAGCCAGCGGCCGCAGTGGTGGACCGTGCCTGGCGGCGCGCGCCAGTATGTCGAAAAAATCACTAGTGGGATCGCCGACAAACGTCTGCGCTGCCCGGTACAGCAGATCCGCCGCGATGCGCTGGGCGTGGTCATCAACACCGAAGGCCAGACCGAACGCTTTGACAAAGTGGTGCTGGCCTGCCACAGCGACCAGGCGCTGGCTCTGCTGGGGGATGCCAGCGGGGCCGAGCAACGCACCTTGGGCGCCATCCGCTACCAGGTCAACCGCGCCCTGCTGCACACCGATGCCTCGGTGCTGCCGCGTCAGCGGCGCGCCTGGGCGGCCTGGAACTACGAGCGCGCAGACGCCGGCACTGATGCCAACCAAGTCTGCCTGCACTACCTGCTCAATCTGCTGCAGCCACTGCCGTTTGCACAAACCGTGCTGGTTTCACTCAACCCCTTGCGTGAAATCGACCCGAGCCATGTGCATGCCAGTTTTGACTACGCCCATCCGGTTTTCGACCTGGCGGCCATCCGAGCGCAACGCCAGGTTGCGGCCCTGCAGGGGCGGCGTCACAGCTATTTTTGTGGCGCCTGGACTGGTTACGGCTTTCACGAAGACGGGCTCAAGTCTGGCCTGGCGGTGGCCGCACAAATCAAAGCCCTGCCAGGTCAGGACTGGGGGACGCTTCAATGATCCCAAGCGCTTACCCCAAAGCGCTGATCGGCTTTGGCCAGGTGCGTCACACGCGGCTCAAGCCGGTGCGCAACGCTTTTGTCTACCCGACCTATTTTTTGATGCTGCCCATGCGCAGCCTGCGTTGCCACGGCGCGGGCGCGCTGCCTGTGAATCGCTGGGGTGCATTGAGCTTTTACGATGCTGACCACGGCGACGCCCGCTCGGGCGCGGAGGGCGGCGCCCTGGCCTGGCTGGACGAGTTGTTGCAGCAACACGGCATCGCCGGCGCCGATGGCGAGGTCTGGCTGCAGTGCTATCCCAGGGTGCTGGGGCACACCTTCAAACCAGTGAGTTTTTGGTATTGCCACGGTGCAGACGGCGGCCTGCGCGCGATTGTTGTGGAGGTGAACAACACCTTTGGCGAGCGCCATTGCTACCTTCTGGATGCTCCGCGCTATGGCGTGGAGCAGGGGGCGGCCAAGGTATTTCATGTGTCGCCTTTTTGTCCCGTCGAGGGCGGCTACCGGTTTCGCTTCATGGTTGATTCGACGCGCCAGCGCACCGTGGGCCGCATCGATTTTGACGACGCCAGCGGGCCTCTGATCCAGACCAGCGTGAGCGGCAGCCTGGTTCCGCTGGACGCCCACAGCATGCGCCGCGCGCTTTGGCGCTACCCGGCCATGACGCTGGGTGTGGTGCTGCGCATCCATTGGCAGGCGATCAGGCTGTTTGTCAAGCGCACACCTTTTTTCACCAAACCACCTCCCCCCGCCGTGCTGACCACACGCTGAGACCACGCCCTTCATGAACACCAGCACCGCCAACCCGTTTTCCATCCCACAAGGCACGCCCGCAGCGGGGCGGGCCGTGCTTAAGGTGTTGCAGCGCCTGCAACACGGCAGCTTAACGCTGCAACTCCCCGACGGCTCCATGCAGCGTTTTGGCGGCGAAGCACTGCCCCATGCCGCACTGCACTTGCACAATTGGAAGCCCTGCTCTGCAGCACTCAAATCAGGTGACATCGGTTTTGCCGAAAGCTTCATTGCGGGCGACTGGAGCACGCCCAACTTGACCGAATTGCTGCGGGTTTTGGTGAAAAACCGCGCCCAGGTCGACGCCGTAATTTTCGGCTCCTGGGCTGGCCGCTTGCTCTATCGGATCAAACATCTGCTTAACCGCAACACCCGCACCAACAGCCAAAAAAATATCCACGCCCACTACGACCTGGGTAACAGCTTTTACCGGCTCTGGCTGGATGAGACCATGAACTACTCCTCAGCAATCTTCGCCGGAGATCTGAACCAACCCCTGGCTCAGGCGCAAAAGGCCAAGGTAGGCCGGGCACTGGCAGCCTGCCAACTCAAGGCCGGGGAGCGCTTACTCGAGGTTGGCTGCGGCTGGGGCGCCTTGGCTGAAATGTGCACCACGGAACTGGGGGCCACGCTGGTCGGCGTGACCTTGAGCACCGAGCAACTCGGCTTTGCACTCGAACGCGTTGAGCGCCTGGGCATGTCCGAGCGCGCTGACCTGCGGCTGCAAGACTACCGGGATATTCAAGACGCGCCCTTTGACGCCATCTGTTCCATCGAGATGATTGAGGCTGTGGGGCGCGAATATTGGCCCACCTACTTTGCCACGCTGGCGCGCCTGCTCAAGCCGGGAGGACGGGCCTGCGTGCAAAGCATCGTGATCGACGACCGCCTTTTTGAGCGCTATGTGCGCAGCACCGACTTCATCCAACAATATATATTCCCCGGTGGCTGCCTGCCCTGCCCAAGCGAATTTCGGACCCACGCCCGGGCAGCGGGCTTTGAGGTGGTGGACGAATACGCCTTTGGACTGGATTACGCTGAAACCCTGAGGCGCTGGCGCGAGGCTTTTTTAGCGGCACGGGCGCAGGTGTTGCAGGGCGGGTTTGACGAGCGTTTCGTGCGTATTTGGGAGTTTTACCTGGCCTACTGCGAGGCCGCCTTCACCGAGGGCGATATTGACGTGGTGCAGTACACCCTGCAAAAGCCGCACCTCTGAGCCCTTTTGAAGACCTCCCCTGCCCGAGCCAGCCCGCACACCATGCCAAGCCGCCGTCAACTGCTGAGCCGCATCTGCTTGGGCCTGCTCGCCGGCCGAGTCACTGGCCTGGCCTTGGCGCAGACCCAACCGGCTGCGCTGCCGGCGGAGGTTCTGGCCAACATACCCGATGCCCGCTGGATCGGGGGCGCGCGGCTTCGCTATTTTGGTTGGAGCGTTTACGACGCCAGTCTGTGGGCTGGGCCCGGCTTCAATCCAAACGGCTACGCCAGCCAGCGCTTTGCACTCAGCCTGTTGTACCTGCGGGCGTTTAGCGGCAAAGAGATTGCGCTGCGCTCGATGCAAGAAATCCGGCGAGTGGCGAAGCTGCCGGCCGAAACCGACCTGACCTGGCTAGATACTCTACAAGATGTCCTGCCTGGAGTAGAGGCTGGCGAACGCCTCACCGGCCTGCATGGGCCGGGAAGCCTGGCGCTTTGGCACCAGGGCCGGGCGCTTGCTACGGTTAACGATGCGCAACTCGCCGCCCGGTTCTTTGGCATCTGGCTAGACCCGGCCACCAGCGAGCCCCGCTTGCGCCAGGCCCTGCTGGCTGGCGCCCCACCATGAGCGCAGCCCAGCACAGCAGTGCTGGCTTTGACTGGCAGCAGGGTTGGCGCTACGGCCTGATGGGCCTGCCACTGGCCTTCGTCGCATTACCCCTGTATGTGCTGCTGCCCAACCACTATGCCCGCAGCTTTGGCGTGCCGCTGGCCGCGCTGGGTGCTTTGCTGTTGGGAACACGCCTGTTTGACGCCTTGATCGACCCCTTGCTCGGGCGCTTGAGCGACCGGCTCTTTGCCCGCTCGCCCCGCGCCGTGCTGGGCGCTGCCGGCCTGGCCGCGCTGCTTTTGGCACTGGGTTTTGTGCTGCTGTTTTTCCCGCCGCTTCGCTCCAGCGACGAGCTTTTGCTGTGGGCCGGCGCAAGCCTGCTGCTCACCTACGCGGCCTTCAGTGCTTTGAGCGTGATGCACCAATCCTGGGGCGCCATGCTCGGTGGCGACGAAGTGCAACGCAGCCGCATCGTTGCCTGGCGCGAGGGCCTGGGACTGGCCGGTGTGATTCTGGCCTCGATCACGCCAAGCGTCCTGGGGCTGCCAGCCACGGCGGCGATTTTTGTGCTGGCGCTGGTGCTGGCTTGGCTGGCCTGGTGCCGCGCCCGCCCTCCCCAGACTGCACCGGGCTTGGAAGCAGCGCTGCCAAACCAGGCCAGCAGCCTATGGCTGCCGTTCTCGAGACCGGCCTTTCGGGCGCTGCTGCTGGTTTTTATCGTCAATGGCATCGCCAGCGCAGTGCCGGCCACGCTGCTGCTGTTTTTTATACAAGATTGTCTGCAAGCGCCAGAGGCCATGCAGCCGCTGTTTTTGGGCAGTTACTTTTTCTGTGCCGCCTTGTCGATTCCGCTCTGGTTGCGTTTGGTCGGCCGCTTTGGGTTAGCCCGGACCTGGGGGTTGGGCATGCTGCTCTCGCTGGGTGTGTTTGTATTTGCTGCCAGGCTGGGCGCCGGCGATATCGCCGCCTTTGTGCTGGTGTGCGCCCTGTCGGGTGTGGGTCTGGGCGCCGACCTGGCCCTGCCCGGGGCGCTGCTGGCCGGCGGCATCGCCAACAGCGGCGACCGCGGTCGCTTCGAAGGGGCTTATTTTGGCTGGTGGAACTTTGCCAGCAAACTCAATCTGGCCCTGGCAGCCGGCCTGGCCCTGCCCGCCCTAGGAGCCCTGGGCTATGTGCCGGGCAGCCGGGATGCGCAGGCGCTCGACATGCTGTCGGCCGCCTATTGCCTGCTGCCCTGTGCGCTCAAATTGCTGGCTGCCACCCTGCTCTACACCTTGATCATCCGGAGAAACCCATGAAAAGACGCCTATTGCTTGCCTCGGCGGCTGTCCCAGGCTCACTGCTGTTAGGCGCTTGCGCCTCGCAGCAAATAGACAGCTATGCCCAGGACAAACCCCTGCTCGACTTGCGGCAGTATTTCAATGGCACGCTGGATGCCTATGGCGTTTTTACCGACCGCTCGGGCACTGTGGTCAAGCGCTTCACGGTGGTCATGGCCTGCAGTTGGAACGGCGACGAGGGGCTGCTTGACGAAGATTTTCTATACGCTGACGGCAGCACCCAAAAACGCATCTGGCGCCTGCGCCGGCTCGCCGACGGCCGCTACAGCGGCCGCGCTGATGATGTGGTGGGTGAGGCGCTCGGACAGACCCGGGGCAACACCTTCCAGTGGAACTACACCCTGAACCTGCCGGTCAACGGCTGGGTTGTTGAGGTTCAGTTCGACGACTGGATGTATCTGATGACCGACAAGGTCATGCTCAACAAGGCCACCATGAGCAAGTTTGGCCTGCGCCTGGGCGAGGTGACCCTGTCCTTTGTGAAGCGCTGAGGGTAGTCCATGCCACTCTTTGCCCCACTCAACCCACCCCTGCGGGACTGGCGTGGCCAGAACGTCTGGGTTATTGGCGCGTCCACCGGTATTGGCCGCGCCACTGCTGCAGCCCTGCACCAGGCTGGCGCGAGGGTCAGCGTGTCTGCCCGAAAAGCCGCAGCCCTGGCCGAATTTGTGCAACAGCATCCGGGCAGCCAGGCCTTGCCACTCGACGCCGGCGAGCCAAACGCCCTGCAGCAGGCGACACAGCAATTGCTGGCCCAAGGTCCGCTGGACCATGTGGTGTACTGCGCAGGCCACTACCAAGCCATGCGAGCCAGCAGCCTGGATCTGGCCGACATGCAAGAGCATCTGAAGATCAACTACCTGGGGGCGCTGTACCTGCTCGAGGCTTTGTTGCCGGCACTGCTGGCGCGCGGCAGCGGCCATATCAGCTTGGTGGGCAGTGTGGCGGGCTACCGCGGCCTGCCCAACAGCCTGGCCTACGGGCCGACCAAGGCGGCACTCATCAACCTGGCCGAAACCCTGTACCTGGACTTGCACCCGAAGGGCATCGGGGTGTCACTGGTGAACCCGGGCTTTGTGAAAACTCCATTGACCGCTGGCAACGCCTTCGACATGCCGGCTCTGATCAGTCCCGAGGAGGCCGCGCAGGCCATGTTGCAGGGCTGGGCGCGGGGCGACTTTGAGTTGCATTTCCCCAAACGTTTCACGCTGTGGATGAAGGCCCTGCGCTTGCTGCCCAACCGGCTGTTTTTCTCTTTGGTCGGCCGGGTCGCCCAATGAGCAGCCCCACGCCTGCCGCCGATGCGGCCAAGCGGCTGGTAGCCTTTTTTGAGGGGCTGCAGCCCGCCAGCCTAAGCCAACTCGGGCAGATTTACGCCACCCAGGCCCGCTTCAAAGACCCCTTTAATGAGGTCATCGGTTTGCCTGCCATCGAGCGTGTTTTTAAGCACATGTTCGATTCCCTGCATGAGCCGAGATTTGTCGTCACACAGCAGGTTTTGCAGGGCGAGCAGTGTTTCTTGACCTGGGAATTCCACTTTCGCTTCAAAAGCCATCAGGCCGAAAAAAACCAACTGATATTGGGCGCAACCCATCTGGTGTTTGCAGCCGATGGGCTGGTCACGCTGCACCGCGACTATTGGGACGCGGCAGAAGAGTTGTACGAAAAGTTGCCCCTGCTAGGCAGCCTGATGCGCTGGCTCAAGGGCCGCGCCAAGCGTTGAGCCCTGCGCTCAGGGCGGCGCTGTTTCGGCAAAACTGGGGCGCTGCATGAGCTTCTCATAAAGCCGCAGCAGGTTGGCATGCTCGCTGCGCCAGTCGATCTGGGGAAAACGAAAATCCAGATAACCCAGGGCGCAGCCCACGCAAATGTCGGCCAGGCCAAAGTGCACACCCGCGCAAAAGTTTTTGTCCGCCACGCCCCGGCCCATGGCCCGCAACGCCATGTCTATCTTGCCCAGTTGCCGATCGATCCAGGCCTGGCTGCGCTGTGCATCGGTGCGTCCGGACCAGGTGGCCTCCATACGGGCAAGCAGGGCTGCGTCCAACAAGCCGTCAGCCAGGGCCTCCCAGGTCTTGATCTCTGCCCGCTCCCGCCCGACTGATGGAATCAGCTTGCCCACAGGTGACAGGGTGTCGAGGTATTCGACAATGACGCGCGAATCAAACAGGGCCTCAGAGCCCTCCATCACCAGGCACGGCACCTTGCCCAAAGGGTTGGCTTCGCCCATGCTGGTTTGCGCTGACCACACGTCTTCAAGGACAAGGTTGTAGTCCAATTTTTTTTCTGCCATGACCACCCGCACCTTGCGGACATAGGGACTGGACAGGGAACCAATTAATTTCATGGGTGAACTGTTAACACAGGGCTGGTCATTTTAGCCGCTCGGCCACACCGGCCAAAGTCGCTGGTGGCATCACTGGTGGCAGCAGCCGTGTGACAGCGGGTCGGCACCTACAATCCTGGCATGATGTTTTCAGCCCTGAGCGCCCTCTCGCCACTGGATGGACGCTACGCCCCACGGCTAGCGGCCCTGCGCCCAATCATGAGCGAATTCGGCTACATGAAACGCCGCGTGCAAGTTGAAATAGCCTGGTTGATTGCCTTGAGCGACTGCGGTCTTGAGCAGTTCGCACCGCTAACGCCCAATGCGCGACGCTACCTCGGGCAGCTGGTGGACGATTTTTCAGAAACTGACGGCGCGGCCATCAAGACCATTGAAAAAACCACCAACCATGATGTCAAGGCGGTAGAGTACTGGATCAAGAGCCGGCTGGTGGGACAAGCCGAGTTGCTTGCGGCCAGCGAATTTGTGCACTTTGCCTGCACCAGCGAGGACATCAACAACACCAGCCATGCCCTGCAACTCAAGGCCGGACGCGATCAAATACTGCTGCCCGCGCTAGACAGCATCATTTCGCAAATGCGTGAGATGGCGCACGCCTTTGCCGGCGTGCCCATGCTGAGCCGCACCCACGGCCAAACCGCCAGCCCGAGCACCGTGGGCAAAGAAATTGCCAACGTGGTAGCGCGCTTGGACGGCGCGCGCAGTCGCATTGCTGGCGTATGCCTGCTGGCCAAAATGAATGGCGCAGTCGGCAACTACAACGCCCACCTTGCCGCCTGGCCTGGGTTTGATTGGGAGGCTTTTAGCCGGCGGGTGGTGGAAGCGCCAGAACCCCAGGGCCTGGGGCTTAGCTTTCAGGCTTACAGCATCCAAATTGAGCCGCACGACTACATGGCCGAACTGTTTGACGCCGTGGCCCGCGCCAACACCATCCTGATTGACTGGTCGCGCGATGTCTGGGGCTATGTTTCGCTGGGTTATTTCAAGCAAAAATTACGCGCTGGCGAGGTCGGCTCCAGCACCATGCCGCACAAGGTGAATCCGATCGATTTCGAGAACGCCGAGGGCAACCTGGGCCTGGCCAATGCGCTGCTGCGCCATCTGAGCGAAAAGTTGCCAATCTCGCGCTGGCAGCGTGACCTGAGCGATTCCACCGTGCTGCGCAACATCGGCGTGGCGCTGGGCCATGCCGTGCTGGCCTACCACTCACTTGCCACCGGTCTGGGCAAACTCGAACTTAACCAAGCGGCCATTGCCGCCGACCTAGACGCCGCCTGGGAAGTGCTGGCCGAACCGATCCAAACCGTGATGCGCCGATTCGGCCTGCCCGAGCCCTATGAGCAACTGAAGAATTTCACGCGGGGCCAGCCCATGACACAGGAGTTGATGCAAGGCTTTATCAACAAACTTGCGCTGCCAACCGAGGCCAAGCAGCGCCTGCTGGCCATGACCCCAGCCAACTACACCGGCCTGGCCGCGGACCTTGCCAAACGCGTGTGATGACCCCCATGCTTGAGGATGTCGCCCCCACGCTGGCCACTGCGTGTGCTGCGCTGCCCCCCGAGGGGGTGCGTTTCGCCTTGGGGCGGCCCGGCGGCGAAACTGTCGCCCTCTCGCTTGCCGCTGCGTTTGCTGCGATGTGCGCACCGGGAGCGGTTTACTGATGGCTCTTAAGTCGACGATTTTTAAGGCGAATTTACAAATTGCAGACATTGACCATGGTTACTACGCGGACCATGGCTTGACGCTGGCCAGGCACCCGAGCGAGACCGATGAACGCATGATGGTGCGGCTGTGCGCTTTGGCGCTGCAGGCTCACCAACTGCAATCGGTTTGCCAGGGCGACGGCACCCTGGCCTTTGGTGCGGGCTTGAGTGACCCCAATGAGCCCGATGTGTGGCTGCGCGACTTCACTGGCCGCACCCGGCTTTGGATGGAAGTCGGGCAGCCCGAGGACAAGCCGCTACTCAAGGCCTGCAGCCGCGCAGATGCCGTGGTCCTTTACTGTTTTAGCGCCTCGGCTGACATCTGGTGGCGCAACATGCAAAACAAACTCGCACGCCCGCCCAACCTGTCCGTGTGGCGCATCCCTGCAGCAGCAGCGCAAGCCCTAGTGCCAATGGCACAGCGCAGCATGCAGTTGCAGGCCACGGTTCAAGAAGGGGTTTTGATGTTGGGCGACGGTGCGCTCAATGTCGATGTCGAGGCGCTACGCTGGAAATAGCCTCCGGCCCTTTCCGCATACCGGTTAAAGCGCCAGGCCCGCGCCTCAAGGGTGATGCGCCGCCAGGTCTGGCGCTTTTGCGCCGGGCGCAGTTCGGTCCACTGCTGTACCTCGGTAAAGCTGCGCCCACAGCCCTTGCACTGAGCATCTCCCTGGCTGGTGGAGCAAATCGCGATGCAGGGCGAATCCGGCGTGGTGTCATACCAGGTCAGCCAGAACTCTAAAGCCTCGGCGGGAAAAGAGTGTTCGTCTGCCTCAGTCTCGCGGTAGAACACCATTTGCGCGTACACCTCGGCCAGGGCGCGGATGGGTGCAGCCAGCGAAAAACCGTCGGGCGAGGGGCATTTGTCGCGCCAAAAGTTAATTGCAGACTCGATGTCCGTGATGTGAATGCCTGCCATTTGAATCTGATCATAGCCCCACGCTTTTACCTGAGGGCTCCATGGTAGTATCGATAGCTGAAGGGGAGTAGCCCCCCGTTGCTAAGTCGTCAATACGAAAAGCTCTAGGCTTTTCCGGTTTAGCAGGTGCCAAGCGCGTTAGCGCAGCACTGGGCAAGACCTTCGCCATGCACTCCGACAGTGCAGCGCGCGAAGTTGGCCCAAATTCCCGCTTTGTTGTTGCTCGGTCGAGTGATGCATTCAATTGACAACAAAAAGGCATTGCAATGGAACTCTTTTCTACTCCCTGGTGGTCAGCGCTGCTGGCTATTATTTTGATCGACCTGGTGCTAGCAGGCGACAACGCCATCGTGATCGCCTTGGCGGCGCGCAACCTGCCCCCAAATTTGCAAAAGAAGGCCATTGTTTGGGGCACAGTGGGCGCCATTGGCGTGCGCGCCTTGATGACCCTGGGGGTTGTCTGGTTGCTCAAGATTCCAGGGCTGATGCTGGTGGGTGGCCTGGGTTTGGTGTGGGTCGCCTACAAACTTCTTGCCGATCAAGGCGGCAAGG
>CAMATS010000025.1 GCA_945861195.1 Rhodoferax sp. OV413 | reverse complement strand
AGGTTCACGGCGCCCCTTTGACCGAGGTGGCTTCGGGCTGCGGATCAACGCCCAGAGCGTTCAATTTAACCTCCACCAGGCGGCGGTAGTCGGCGCGCGGCTCCAAGCTGCGGTAGGCTTTTTCGTATTCGGCCCGAGCCTGGTCTTTTTTACCCTGCAGCATCAGGATGTCGCCTTTTCGGTCAGCCACCAGGCCATCAAATTGAGGCGCAAACTCCAGCCCGAGCTGCTTGAGGGCATCGTCATAGGCCTTGGCGTCCGCCAGGATGCCAGCAAGGCGCAGACGCGCCACCGCCTGGTAGCCACGGTCGCTTGATTTTTCAGACAGCCAGCTCAGTGCCTCTTTAGCTGCCTCGGGTTTGCCCGATTCGAGGTATTGGCTAGCCACCAAAAACCCGGCCTGCTGGGCATAGGCGGTGGCCCCGAATTTGTCTTTCATGTCGGCAAACGCGCGTTCTATTTTGGCTAAATCGCCGGTCTTAACGAGCCGCTCCACCTCGTCGTACAGCGCTGCTGCCTGCGCTGCTTGTTGCCGCTGCCAATATTGGTAACCATTCCAGCCAGCGTAGGAGCCCAGCACTGCGATGAGCAGCCAGGTGATGGGGTTGCCGTACTGTTTCCAAAAATGCTTGAGCTGATCAAGCTGTTCTTGTTCTTCGAGATCGAGTTGGTTTGCCATGGGGGTGCCGAATTAAGTGGGCGATTGTAGGGTCGGCCCCCAAGTCGCGATGTCAGCCCAGGCATGGCTGATCTGGGCCCCGCTGCCGTCACGCAGCGGCTTGATCGTCACACTTTGCCGGCTGAGCTCATCTGCGCCAAAAACCAGCGCAAAGCGGGCACCGCTGGCATCAGCGCGTTTGAATTGGGACTTCAAGCTGGCCATCACACCGTCAACGCTGGCCTGCATCTGAACACTCACGCCCAGCGCGCGCAAGGCCTGCAGTTGTTGCAAGACCTGGGGCATGGCGTTCTTGTCGGCAACTACAGCATAGGCATCTGGAGCCATGTCAAGGCGTTCCTGCCCCTGATCTTTGAGGAGCTCGAGCAGGCGATCGACGCCGAGAGCCCACCCGACCGCTGGCGCAGGCTTGCCGCCAAGCTGCTCAATCAGGTAATCGTAACGACCGCCGGCGCACACCGTGCCCTGGGCGCCCAGGCGGTCGGTGACGAACTCAAACACGGTGAGGTTGTAATAGTCCATGCCGCGAACCAGTCTTGGATTGACGCTGTAGGCCACCGCATTGGCATCAAGAATCGATCGCAGGGCATTAAAGTGGCTCAAGGAATCCTGGCCCAAAAAATCCAGTAAGCGCGGTGCTGCGGCAACCACCGGCTGCAGGGCCGGATTTTTGGTGTCGAGAATACGCAGTGGGTTACTGTGCAGTCGGCGGCGCGCGTCCTCATCGAGCAGCTCAGCATGCTGCTCGAGATACTCAATCAAGGCCCGACGATGCTGCAGCCGCTCGGCCGGCTGGCCCAGGCTGTTGATTTCAAGCCGCAGATCACTCAGACCGAGGTCCTGCCACAGCGCCACTGCCAGCAGGATAAGTTCTGCATCAACCTCTGCTCCACCGAAGCCCAGTGCCTCAGCGCCGACCTGGTCAAATTGCCGGTAGCGCCCCCGCTGCGGACGCTCATGCCGGAACATCGGGCCGATGTAGTAGAGCCGTTTGCCACCATCGTAGAGCATGGCATGCTCCACCACGGCGCGCACCACGCCAGCCGTGCACTCTGGGCGCAATGTCAGGGAGTCACCATTGAGCCGGTCCTCAAAGGTGTACATCTCTTTTTCGACGATGTCCGTGACCTCACCGAGTCCGCGGGTGAACAGCTGCGTGTGCTCGACAATCGGCGTGCGGATGTTGCGGTAGGCGTAGCGGGCCATCAAGCGTCGCACCCGGGCCTCTAAGGCCTCCACCGCCGCGGAATTCGGCGGCAACACATCATTCATACCCTTGACGCCATTCAGGCGGGCCGCAGGGGCTGGAGTTTGCGGCCTACTCATGGGCTGACTCACTGTGTGGCCATCGCTGCTTTGCCAAAGCGCTTGTCAATGTACTGCTCAACAATTTTCTGGAACTCCTGTGCAATCGCGTCGCCCCGCAGGGTCATGCATTTCTCGCCGTCAATGAACACCGGGGCCGCCGGGGCCTCGCCGGTGCCGGGCAGGCTGATGCCAATATCAGCATGCTTGCTTTCCCCGGGGCCGTTCACGATGCATCCCATGACGGCAACACGCAGTTTTTCCACCCCGGGGTATTGGTCGCGCCAGAGCGGCATCTGGGAGCGTAAAAAACCCTCGATCTGTTGGGTCAACTCTTGGAACGTGGTGCTGGTCGTACGACCACAACCGGGGCAGGCGGTGACACTCGGCACAAAGGAGCGCAGCTCGAGTGCCTGCAAAATATCGGAGGCAACCACCACCTCCTGGGTTCGGGACTCGCCGGGCTGCGGGGTGAGCGAGACACGAATCGTGTCGCCAATGCCCTCCTGAAGCAAGATGCCCAGGGCCACGCTGGAAGCCACAACGCCCTTGCTGCCCATGCCAGCCTCAGTCAAGCCCAAGTGCAAGGGGTAGTCGCAGCGCCTGGCGAGTTCCCGATACACCGAGACCAGGTCCTGCACCCCGCTCACCTTGCAAGACAAAATAATCTGATTGGGGTTCATGCCCATCTCGCCGGCACGCCGGGCAGATTCAATGGCCGATGTGATCAGCGCCTCGTACATCACTGGCTTGGCCGGCCAGGGCGTGGCGCGGCGGCTGTTGTCATCCATCAGTCCGGCCAGCAATTCTTGGTCCAGGCTGCCCCAGTTCACGCCAATGCGCACCGGCTTGTCCCAGCGCATTGCCGCCTCGATCATCAGGCCGAACTGGCGGTCCCGCTTGTCGCCCTTACCGACATTGCCCGGGTTAATGCGGTACTTGGACAGAGCCTGAGCACAGTCGGGAAAGTCTGTCAACAAGCGGTGTCCGTTGTAATGGAAATCGCCTACCAGAGGCACATCAATGCCCATCCGGTCCAGTTGCTCACGCACAAAAGGCACAGCCTGCGCAGCCTCGGGCGTATTCACGGTCACGCGCACCATCTCGGAGCCGGCCAGCGCGAGTTCTTTCACCTGAATCGCTGTGCCGATGACATCAACCGTGTCGGTATTGGTCATGGACTGCACCCGGACCGGGGCATCCCCGCCCACCGTGACCACACGGGAGTTCCAGACGACGCGCGCCTGCCTAGACTGCCGGGGCCGGGCATAGGCAGATTCAATTGGTACAGAGCAGTCCATTATTTCACCTCGAAACGGGCAACCTTGTCTTTGGTTGACGCAGTTAAATCAAAATTTACGCCGCGAATCTGAACACTCATCATGTCCGCATTGCCCAACACCACCGACATCGGCAAAGCAGCCGAGAAGCCGTGCACATCACCCTGTGACAGGTGCTTGCGCAGCTTCACTTCACCCTTGGCATCGGTCACCTCGACCCAGGACAAGCCGCGGGCCTGCAGCACCAGCAGACCGCTGCGGCTAGCCGGCCCCTCCACCAACGCCAGCGCACTGGCCGGTGGAGTGCCGGGCAAGGCGGCCGCGCCGGCACCTGAGGCAGGTGTATCGGCCAACTGTGGACGGGCTTCGACCGGCGGGTTCAGCGGCGCTGCACCAGGTGTTTCAAGCGGCACGGCGGCAACATCATCCTGGCTTTGCAACACCTGGTGAAAGGGGAAGAAAACCATCACCAACCCGGCAATCAGCAGTGCAAGAACAGCTATGCCAGGGGGCTTTAACAACTGCCCTGCAATCGACGCCTCAGTTCGCTGCCCTTTGACGCGGTAGGTGGCGTTGAGGCCGCCGTCTTCTAGGTTGAGCCGGGGCACAAGGCGCTGCGGCAGCTTGGCAAGAATCGGGGCATCCGGAATATTCAGGGCCCGGCAAATACTGGCCGCCAAGCCGCGGGCGAACACCATGTCAGGTAATTCACTGAGCCGGTCCGCTTCAAGCGCCTCGAGCTTCCTGACAGGCACTTTCAAGGCCACCGCCAAGGCGCCGATATGCAGACCCTTGGCTTCGCGGGCAGCGCGCAGCATGGCGCCAGGCCGCTCGGGCGAATCGGCCCGGCCAGCGCCCAGGTCTGGCGCCTGCTCGGGCAAGGCTGTCGGCTCACTCATCAAAAGCGCCCCGTTGCAGGGAATCAGACTCGCGCGACAGCGGAAATCTCTTGACCAATTGGAGGCTCAGCTGTTCCATGGCAACAAGATTATCCAGACCCCGCTCGACCTTGACACCCAGCCAAAAGGATTCGGCATTGGCCAGCTCGCTGTTGTTGAGCCGCCTGACATGCCACTGAGCGCGGGGCAAATCGCCACGCGCATGCATCAGGGCCGCCAAATTGAACAGTGTGACCGGGTTGGCCGGATCGTACTCGTGGGATTTGAGCAAATTACGCTCTGCCTGGTCTGACATTCCAGCCCTGGCCTGACACAGTCCCAGCACGCGAAAGGTTTTTGCCTGCTCGGTGTAGCCCGGGTCAGACAGCACCTGCTCAAAACGCTCAAAGGATTCTGGCCAGCGCTGCTGCTGGCACAACAGCCAAGCAAGGTTGTGCCTCACATTGGCATCGCGCGGATTGAGCACCAGAGCCTTCCTGAAGCTTTCATCGGCAACAGAAAAATCTTTGAGACGCAAATAGATCAGACCGCGCAAATTGTGTGCCGGGGCATACACCGGATCAGCCTGAAGCGCCAGCTTGAGTTCGTCCAGAGCAATCGTGGTTTGTCCCTGTTCAAAATAAGCGAGGGCAAGTTCGAGGCGAATCCGGGCCCGCTTGCGCGCCGCCGTCTCATCGGATGGGGTTAGCAGGTCGCCAGCGGCCACCGCTGCAGCCTCTGGCGCAGACGCACAAGCGCCCAGGACCCCTAACCCGGCCAAAACAGCCATGCCCATGCCAAGAACCAGCGCCGCCCGAAGCCCACGCCAACCCGCAGCCTGCAGGGCAAGTTTTTCTGGCATCGGTCAAGCCCCCGGCACAGACATGGCAGCCTCGGCTGCCGGCGCAGTCATCAGGCGACGCTGCCGAAACATGCGTTGGCCCACACCGGTGCGGTCTTGGACATCACCGGCGAGTTGGCCGCAAGCGGCATCGATGTCATCACCCCGAGTCTTGCGCACCGTGGTCACGATGCCGGCATCGCTGAGCACCTTGGCAAAGGCCTGTACCTGAGCCGGCTTGGAACACAGCAGGCCAGACGCCGGAAAGGGGTTAAAGGGAATCAGGTTGAATTTGCAAGTCAAGCCCTGTTTGGTGCGCTGTCGCAGCAACTGCACCAAGGCCTGCGCATGGGACAGTTGGTCGTTGACCCCATCGAGCATGCAGTATTCAAAGGTGATGAAGTCGCGCGGCGCATGGGCCAGATAGCGGGTGCAGGCGTCGAGCAATTCAAGCAGCGGGTATTTTTTGTTCAATGGCACCAGACTGTCGCGCAGACTGTCGCTCGGGGCATGCAGGGACACCGCCAATGCCACCGGGCAGTCCAACGCCAAGCGGTCCATCATGGGTACCACGCCCGAGGTCGAAACCGTCAAGCGCCGCCTTGATAAGCCATAACCGTGGTCATCGAGCATCACCCGCAAGGCGGGCAGCAGTGCTGCATAATTTTGCAAGGGCTCACCCATGCCCATCATGACGATATTGGAGATCACCCGCTCAGACTGCTGCAGGTGCCGGCGCAGAAAATGCTCGGCAAACCACAGCTGCCCCAGGATTTCAGCAGTGCTCAGGTTGCGGCTGAAGCCTTGGTGCCCGGTCGAACAAAAACGGCAGCCCACGGCACAACCGGCCTGGGATGAAATGCACAGGGTACCGCGATCTTCCTCGGGGATAAAGACGGTTTCAATGGCATCTCCGCCGCCCATATCGAACAGCCACTTGATCGTCCCGTCTGCCGAAATATGCTGGGATAACAACACGGGTCCAGTCAGCCGCGCGGCGAGCGGAAGTTTTTGGCGCAGGGACTTGGCCAAATCTGTCATCGCATCAAATTGGGTAGCGCCTTTTTGGTGAATCCAACGAAACAACTGAACTGCACGATAGCGTTTCTCTCCCAGGCCTTCACAAAAAACAGCCAATCCCTCGAGATCGTAATCGAGCAGATTGACCGTCATGGGATGACTTATCGGCCGTAAATGTTCATGCCCGGGAAAAAGAACCCGAGCTCAACAGCAGCGGTTTCAGCGGCATCCGAGCCGTGCACCGCGTTGGCGTCTATGCTGTCAGCAAAATCTGCGCGAATGGTGCCTGCTGCCGCCTTTTTCGGATCGGTTGCACCCATCAAATCACGGTTTTTAAGGACTGCGTTGTCGCCTTCAAGTGCCTGGATCATGACCGGCCCGGAGATCATGAACTCGACCAAGTCCTTGAAAAATGGCCGGGACTGATGCACCGCATAAAAGGCCTCTGCCTCACGCCGGGACAAATGCACCATTCGGGCCGCAATCACCTTGAGCCCGGCAGCCTCAAACCGGGCATAGATTTGCCCAATCACATTTTTAGCAACCGCATCGGGCTTGATGATGGAGAGAGTTCGTTCGATAGTCATGTCAATACATTCGCCTTAAAAGAAATTTGCCCCTGTGGCAAGACCGCGCATTTTACGCCTCCCAAAGCGGCAAAAGCGGCTAAGAGTTTGTCGGCCTGCTCAGCGCCCACGACCACCGCCGCGACGCGATGCGCCGCCACCGCCACCGCCACCGCTGCCGCCAGCACCACCACCACTTTTGCGGCGTTGGCCCTGGTCCTGCCGCTGACGGGTAAAACTGTCGGCGCCGATGTAACCAAACGCAGTTTTCATCGGGTCGGGTTGGCTCGCAGCTGCCGAGCGGTCACTGCGCTCGCCGCGTTCTGGGCGGTTCTTTCGAACACCCATGCCCAGGCTGGTGGCGGTCTGAATCGGGTCCGGTATGCCAGCCGGGTCGGGCCGTGGGCCGGCATTGGGCTTGCGCGCACTGCCACCAGCGCGTGAGCCCCGATTACGTCCCCGCCCCCCTGGGCCGGTGGGGCCATCGCCGCGGCCCCGGCTGGTGTTTGGCTGGGCACTGCCGACCGCCTGCATCAGCAGATTGATATCCGTCTCGCCTAGCTCCAGCCAGGCCCCGCGCTTGAGGCCGCGCGGCAGCAGCATGGCGCCGTAGCGGATACGGATCAGCCGGCTGACAGCATGGCCTACCGCCTCAAACATACGTCTTACTTCACGGTTTCTGCCCTCTGAAATGGTCACCCGGTACCAGCAATTCGAACCTTCGCCACCGCCCTCTTCAATCGAGCCAAACTGGGCCATGCCGTCGTCGAGTTGGACACCGTCGGTCAGTCGCTGCTTTTCCTCCCGGCTCAAGGCTCCCAAAACTCGAACGGCGTACTCCCGCTCCAATCCAAAGCGCGGGTGCATCAAATGATTTGCCAGCTCCCCCGAACTGCTGAACAAGAGCAGTCCCTCGGTGTTGAGGTCAAGCCGGCCGACCGACTGCCATTTGCCCTGAAACAACTTGGGCAGACGGCGAAACACAGTGGGCCGGTTCTGTGGATCGTCGTGGGTAACCACCTCACCAGCGGGCTTGTGGTATGCGATGACCCGGGCCGGTGGCGGATCAATCCGGATGCGGATCGGCTTGCCATTGACTTTGACATGGTCTCCAAACTGAATCCTCTGGCCAATGTGTGCGGGCTCATTGTTGACCGTGATGCGCCCCTCCATGATGAGCTGCTCCATCTCCAGTCGCGAACCCATGCCGTTTTGGGCCAGCACCTTGTGCAACTTGGGATTTTCGGCCTGTGGGGCCAGGACCCGCCGGGCCGGTTGCAGGTCTGGCTGTGCTTCATCTGCATCGAACAAACCAGACACCACGTCATTGAATCGACTGCTTTGCGCGCCGGGCTCCACGGCCGCTGGGTCTGCCGCCTGCTCGGGCTGCAGGACTGGCGGTGCCGTTTGCGCGGGCGGCAAGCCGCTCATATCAGTCACATCGGCGGTGTTCTCAGTCATTGCGGGCTTCCTGTCAAATCAAACAAGTCGGCTGCGGCCGGCGCGCCCTGAGTCGCTTGCGCAGCGCTGCCTGCGCCAGGGTCGGACGAGTCAGTTGCTGCCGCCGCCTCCAGGCTCAGGACCTCGCCAAGCCCAAGGGCTTCGAGCGCACCAGCCTGTTGCGCCGGGTGATCCAGCAGGGGCAGTTGCGCCAAGGAGTTCAGGCCCAGGTCATCGAGAAAATGCCTTGTTGTTGCAAACAGCGCTGGGCGCCCGGGCGACTCGCGGTGCCCGATCACCTCAACCCAGGACCGGTCCTCGAGATGCTTGAGGGTCAAGGCGTTGACCGTGACACCACGAATGTCCTCGATATCGCCTCGGGTCACCGGCTGCCGGTAGGCGATGATGGCCAGGGTTTCTAGCGTTGCGCGGCTGTAGCGAGGCGGCTTTTCCGGGTGCAAGCGGTCCAGGTAAATCCGCAGCTCGGGCCGGCTTTGAAAACGCCAGCCCGATGCGACATTAAGAAGTTCCAAGCCACGCGGTGTCCATTCAAGTTGCAGCGCCAGCAACATGTCGCGGATGGTATCGGCGCCGATCTCGTCCTCAAAAAGCGCGCGCATGTCGCGCATCTGCAAGGGCTGCTGCGCGCAAATCAGTGCGGTTTCCAAAATACGTTTTGCTTCGGCCGTATTCATAGGTCTGACGGGTCCGGGTGGGGCGCCCTGATGGCGCGAGAACGGGGTGACTGCACACGGCGCATGAGGCAGATAGAAGAAACTGCTGCACGGGCACCCTGGGTATTTGCTAGGAGGCCGCTGTTCGTGGGTCAGTTGAAATTGTAGCGTAGGGCCAAATGGGCCAGGGCCGCCTGAAAATCTGCCGGCAGTGGCGCTTGAAAGCTCATTCGCAGACCCGTGACCGGGTGGTCCAACACCAGCTGATAAGCATGCAATGCCTGGCGGCGCATGCCCGCGGCAACAGCGCCGGCATAGGTTTCATCGGAGAGCAGGGGATGGCCCAGCCAGGCCAGATGCACCCGAACTTGGTGAGTTCTGCCGGTGTGCAAGCTGCAGCGCAGCAGGCAGGCGTCGGCTGCATTTTCCAGCCATGTGACTTCAGTCCTGGCAGTTTTACCTGGATGCAACGCCAAGTCGACAACCGCCATGCGCAAGCGATTGCGCGGGTCTCTGCCCATTGGGGCGAGCACATCGCGGCTGGGCGGACCTGTCCAGCGGCGGTGGGCCAGCGCCAGGTAATGCCGACCGAGCTCACGTGCAGCGATGGCACGCACCAAGGCGTCCATCACTGGCCGGCTGCGGGCGACCACCATCAGACCGCTGGTGTCCTTGTCCAAGCGGTGGACGATGCCGGCGCGGGGCAGGTCCATGAAAGCCGCATCAAAAGCCAGTAAACCATTGAGCAGGGTACCGCTCCAATTTCCAGGCGCCGGGTGCACCACCAGGCCGGCAGGCTTGTTAATCACCAAGAGATGCTCGTCCGAGTACACCAAGTCCAGCGGCATCAGCTCTGGCCGGAATGCTTGGCTTTGGGCGCTGGGTCGTAGCCCAATGGTTCCGCCATCAGCCGCTTTCACCCTTGCCGCGGGCTTGCTGACCACCCGTTGGTTCAGGGTAACGGCGCCCAGCTCAATCAACTGCTGCAAGTAGCTGCGGGAAAATTCGGGCGCCAAGTCGGCCAAGACACGGTCGAGCCGCTGCCCGTGCTGCTGCGGACCGGCCGTCCAGGCACGCAGCTCGAACTCCGGCCCAGCCTCGCCGGGCTCTTCGGCCGGCTCCTCAACGCCGTCGCCAAGGGGTACGCTCGATATACTCAGTCCGGATTTTTTCAAGAAAGTTGTCCCATGATTCGAGCCAAATTAGCAGGGGTGCGCGCTGGCGCATTGGCCCTCGCCGTGTTGTTGCTGGGCGCCTGCTCCAGCGCGACCAAAGACCCGACAGCCGACTGGAGCCCGAGCAAAATATACGCCGAAGCCCGTGAGGAGGCAGGCAACGGCGCTTATGACAAGGCCATAGCACTGTACGACAAGCTCGAAGGCCGGGCCGCCGGAACCCCGCTGGCCCAGCAGGCACAACTGGACAAGGCCTATGCGCACTACAAGTCAAGGGAAGCACCGCAGGCGATCGCTACCTTGGACCGTTTCATGAAATTGCACCCGGCCAGCACCGCACTGGACTACGCCCTGTACCTCAAAGGCCTGGTTAACTTCAATGACGACCTCGGTATTTTTTCAGCCATCACCCGCCAAGACTTGTCTGAGCGGGATCAAAAAGCAGCCAAAGAATCGTTTGAAGCGTTCAAAGAGTTGATCAGCCGCTTTCCGCAGTCGCGCTATGCCCCGGATGCGAGGGAGCGTATGTCCTACATTGTGAATTCGCTGGCGGAATACGAGGTTCATGTTGCCCGCTATTACTTTGATCGTGGCGCTTATGTGGCGGCAGTCAACCGGGCTCAGTTGGCGATTGCCGACCACCAGGGCACGCCGGCTGTTGAAGAGGCGATGTTCATTTTGGTCAAATCCTATGAAGCGCTGGGCATGACCCAGTTGCGTGATGACAGCCGGCGTGTGCTGCAGGCAAACTACCCGCAGTCGAGCTTCTTGCGTCTGGGTGTCAAGGCCGCCCAGAGTCCTTGGTGGAAACTTTGGTAAGTTCTTCCAGAAAGGCGGCCAATTCGGTCTCATCAGCCAGACGGCGCATTGGCGGCAGCGCGGCCAACAGCCGCCGGCCATAACCCATGCCGGTCAGCCGGGTGTCGCACACCACCAGCACACCACGATCGCTCTCATGCCGAATCAGCCGGCCAGCGCCCTGCTTGAGCGCGATCGCTGCCTCTGGCAGGTAATAGTCCTTGAAAACCGGGCGACCGGCTGCCTCTAGCCTCTGCGCCCGGGCCTGCACCAGGGGGTCTTGCGGGAAGGGGAAGGGCAACTTGTCAATCACCACCATCTGCAGGGCGGCGCCGGGTATGTCAACACCCTCCCAAAATGAGGCTGATGCCACCAGCACGCAACCCGCCGTGGTAGCGCTGCCACCGCGGCGAAAGCGGCTCATCAAGTCCCGCTTGGAGCCCCGGCCCTGGACCAAAATATCGAGTGATCCAGAGCCAGAGAACGCCTTGGCCAAGGCCTCGCTGATCAGCTGCAGGGCGCGCAAACTGGTGGTCAGCACCAGCGTCCTGCCACCCAGTGCGAGCGCGGCTTTGGCGACAAAATTTGCCACCTGGGCGCTGTGCTCCGGGTGATCTGGTTTGGGCAGGTCCCTCGGCACATAGAGGGCTGCCTGCCGCGCATAGTCAAATGGGCTGTCGATGCGCAACACCCGGGCTGCCGCCAGACCGCAGGGCTCGGTGAACCAAGTCAAGGCGGCGTCATTGCCCAGGCTTGCCGAGGTGAATATCCATGACCTGGGCGCCAAGGACTCTGCCTGAACCGCGAGCAAACGGGTCTGGACGGTCTGGGCGATATCCAATGGCGTTTCCATCAGCTTGAGGTGGCCACCCAGCTCCAGCCAGCGCGTCGAGCCGGCCGGGCAGGGCAGGCGAAAACCCTCGATGCGCTCGATCAGGCTGAGCACCCGCTCACTCAGGCGGGACAACTCCGGACCGGTTTCTGCCACCGATTCCAAGGCCAGACGGGCTTGGTCAAGGGCTTGATGGACCAGGTCTATCGCAGTGCGCCAGGCCGGCGCCCGAGCATCATCGGTGTGCGCATCAAACCAGGGTAGTTTCACCACGACGGTCTGCCTGCCAAGCAGCAGCCGCCAGTCCAGCGCCGCCTGCTGTAGCCGGGATGCCAGCTGCGGCCAATCGCACCAACCCCGCGCATGCAAAAGCCCAGCATTGAGCAGGTCACCAGCAAAATCGGATATCTGCGCGGTGCTGAGTTGCTGGCCCAAAAACTGAACGCCAGTTTCATTGAGTTGATGGGCCTCATCAAAGATGACCGTTTGCACCGATGGCAAGAGCTCGGCCAGCCCCGATTCCCGCACTGCCAGGTCAGCAAAAAAAAGGTGGTGATTGACCACCACCACGTCCGCCGAGAGGGCCTCGCGGCGCGCCTGGTTGACATGGCAGACACGCCAACTCGGGCACTTCGAACCCAGACAGTTGTCGCGGGTGGATGTGACGAGCGCAACCCAAGGCGAGCGCTCATGAAGGTCGCTGAGTTCGGCCAGATCGCCCGAGACGCTGGCCTGGGCCCAGAGCTCGATGCGGGCCAAAATGGCCAATTGCTCGCTGTCCGCAGGGTCAGCGTCCAGCCGGGCGAGTTGGAGGCGGTGTTGACAGAGGTAGCTGGCCCGCCCCTTGAGCATCGCGGTCTTCAGCGGCAGGGCCAGCGCCTGCACCAAACCTGGCAAGTCACGGCCAAACAACTGGTCTTGCAAGGCCTTGGTGGCAGTCGACAGCAGCACCCGGTTCCCACTGAGCAACGCTGGCACCAAGTAGGCAAAGGTCTTGCCGATGCCCGTGCCGGCTTCAACCACCAGCACACCGCCCTCCTCCAAGGTGCGGGTGATGGCCTGCGCCATGTCCAGTTGGCCCGGCCGCAGACGGAATTCATGGGTCATCCGAGACAGGGCACCCTGCTCGGAAAAAGCCTCTTCAACCCGCCCTTGCAAGCCCATGGATCAACGCAGCCGCTGGCTGCTCAAGGAACCGCTGACTGGGCTTCTCATGGGGCTGGCGTACTGCCCTCAAGTCTTGGCAACTTGCCCAGAATTCTCTCCAACTGCTCGGCGCCCTTTTGCTGCCGCTCTGCGGCATTCAAGGCCAGTTCTTGGCGTCGGAGCAGATCAAGCAGGGCCCGTTGATACGCCCGGTTGGCCAGGTGGCAGTCGCTGACTGCGAACCGGGCATAGCAACTGGCCTGCTGCTGCTCATAGCGGGCCGCCTCAGCCTGCCGGGCAGCGGCAATACGGCCACGCTCAGCGGCCGCGTCCGCCAGGTTCGGCGGGGCTGCGTCCGCAGTTTGGGCCTGGGCGCTCACGACCACCAGGGCCATGGCTGCGGCAAGAAACAAGTGCATCATGTGAGTCTAGTGTCTACTAAACGCCGCGCTAAAGCCAGGAATTCAGGCGACTGCATTTCATGCAAGCGCGACACGGTGCGCGGAAATTCATGCGCCAACGGTCCTTCGGTGTAGAGCTGTTGTGGCGCCACCTCGGCCGACATGATCAGCTTGACCCGCCGGTCGTACAAGACATCGACCAGCCAAGTGAAGCGCCGGGCCTCCGAGGCCAGGCGCACTGGCATATGAGGCACATTGCTGAGCAAAACAGTATGAAACTGAGACGCGATTTCAAGATAGTCGTTGTGCGAACGCGGGCCACCACACAAGTTCTTGAAATCAAACCAGACCACGCCGCCAGCGCGCCGCCGCGCCAGAATCTGACGCGCCTCGATCTGCAAGCAGGGATCTTCGTCCTGTCTTTCTGCCAGTTGCTCAAATGCCGCGTCCATCTGTTGGTCGGCCTGCTCGCCCAAGGGCGTGTGGTACAGCCTGAGTTGCTCCAGCTTCTGGCGACGGTAGTCCTGGCCGTTGTCCACCTTCACCACTTCGAGACGGGTGTTGAGCAGTTCAATCGCTGGCAGGATGCGGCTGCGGTGCAGGCCATTGGGGTACAGATCATCTGGCATGAAGTTGGAGGTCGTGACAAACCCAACGCCATGATCAAACAGCGCCTTGAGCAGCCGGTGCAGGATCATCGCATCGGTGATGTCGGCGATGTGAAACTCATCGAAGCAAATCAGTCTGTGCCGTTCAGCGATGCGCTTGCCCA